>DUEC01000025.1 GCA_011176635.1 Dehalococcoidia bacterium
AACCGAAAACAGGGCTACGAAAAGGAGAGCCGACATTGAACTCAGATTCTATACCTACCGCCGACGCCATATCCAAACTCATCCAGGAACTGAATAAACTGCCCGGCATCGGGCTCAAGAGCGCCCAGCGCCTCGCCTACCACCTGCTCCGGGCCTCGGATGAGCAGACCAAACTGTTGGCTGAAGCCATACTCTCGGTAAAGCAAAAGACCAAGCTCTGCTCGGTCTGCCTTAATATCACCGATGCCGACCCCTGCTCTATCTGCCGCAGCCCCCAGCGGGACCCGAGCAAAGTCTGCATCGTGGAGCAGCCGCAGGACATCCTGGCCCTGGAGCATACCAAGAGCTATAGCGGGCGCTACCACGTGCTCCACGGCGCTATCTCCCCCACCGAGGGAATAGGCACCGAGGATATAAGGATTAAAGAGCTTATGGAGCGCTTAAAGGACGGCTCGGTGACCGAGGTCATCCTGGCCTCCAACCCCACGCTGGAGGGGGAGCAGACCGCCATGTACCTGAACAAGCTGATTTCGGCAATAGGCATCAAGGTTACCCGCCTTGCCCGGGGACTCCCCTTCGGCACCGAGTTGGAATACGCCGATGATGTTACCCTCACCCGGGCTATGGAAGGCAGGCAGGAATTTTAAGGAGGTTAAAATGGAATACCACCGGCTCGGCAAGAGCGAACTAAACGTATCGGTAATCGGTCTGGGGACATGGGCTATTGGCGGCTTTTTCTGGGGGCCAACGGACGAGAAGGAAGCCATCGCTGCCATCCAGAAAGCCATCGACAGCGGCATAAACCTCATCGACACCGCCCCTATCTATGGTGATGGCCACTCCGAAGAGACTATCGGTAAGGCTATCAAGGGCCACCGCCAGCAGGTGGTAATCGCCACCAAGTGCGGCGCCCGCCTCAAAGATGGTAAGCCCCTCAACGACCTGACGCCGAAGTCAATTCGCAAAGAGTTGGAGGTCTCGCTAAAGCTGCTGGACACCGACGTCATCGACCTCTATCAATGCCACTTCCCCGACCCCAACACCCCCATCGAGGAGACCATGGCCGAGATGAGCAAGATGAAAGCCGAGGGCAAAATCAGGTGTATCGGCGTCTCCAACTTCGACGTCACTCTGCTCCAGAAAGCGAAAAAGGTCGCCCCCATAGTCAGCAACCAGGTCCAGTATTCAATGCTCAACCGCGACATCGAGAAGGAGCTCGTCCCCTTCTGTCAGGAGCAGGATATAGGCATACTGGCTTACGGCCCCATGGGCGGCGGTATCCTCACCGGCAAATACAAGGAAATGCCGAAATTCGAAGCGGGCGACGCCCGCAGCTTCTTCTATAACTACTACCAGGAGCCGCAGTGGAGCCAGGTCCAGACATTACTCAAGGCCCTGGAGTCAATTGCGGCGCGGCACGGTAAACCCGTCTCACAGGTCGCCGTCAACTGGGCACGGCAGCAGCCCGGCATCACCAGCGCCCTGGTCGGCGCCCGAAGCCACAAGCAGGCGGAAGCGAACGCCGCCGCCGGAAACTGGCAGCTATCGGCTGATGAGATGGCCAGTATTAAAGAGGCGCTAAAGCAGGCCCTGGGCTAAAGGAATAGAGCAAGTAGAAAGGAGCTAATATAATGTTTAAGTCACTGTTTATCATCATGGCGCCCGATGGCGACCCCTCCAAGCACCGGGCAACGATTACGACCGACAAAGCGGAAGTAACGGCGGTATTCATTGAGATGATGAACTTCGACCAGGCAGTTGACGTGGCTAAGGACATGGTGCAGAAACAGGGAGTGCAGTCCGTCTACCTCTGCGCCGGCTTTACCCACCAGGCGGTAGCCAGGATTGCCAGCGCTGTCGGCGGCAGAGCGGCGGTACAGGTAGCCAGGGGAGATGTCCCCAGCACCATGCTGGCCGGGGAGATTTTGACCAAAGAAGGCTGGTTTGAGGAGGAGGGATAGGGGGGAAAATCCCCCTCTTTCCCCCTTTTTAAATCTTTTCCCGCCCACCGCCCTTAAGAGGAAGGGGAGGCAAGAGTTATAATAAAATATAGGAGGTGGAATGATGGCTAAAAAAACGATTACAGTCGAAGCTGATTCTTTACAAGAAGCCAGAAAGAAAGCTGAATCTCAAGCACCTAAAGGCTTTCGCATCGCTTCGGAAGAAATTATTTCGGATGGAAAGCCAAAGAGCAAAGAAGGTATCGCCGATACAACAGAAGATGCGTTTAAAAAAGCAGAAAGCCAGGTGCCGCCTGATGCGGAGGTTATTGAGAAGAAACAAGAAATTGCTCCTTCGCGGAAAGTCGTTACCATCGAGGCATTTGATGAGGAAACCGCCAGAGCGCAGGTAAAACGAGACATCGTCAGAACTATAATGTGGACAAGAATGGAAGATATTAAATTAAAAAAACCAGGCAAGAAGGGATTTCTTGGTGTTGGGAAAAAGCCTAGTTGCTATGAAGCTCAAGTGTTTGAGCAAGCCGTCGTTAAAATCAAGTACAAAAAGAAGGCGAAGATCAGCGTGAAATTAGAGGAGACCCTTGAGAGCTGGGCACAAAAATTAAGCGAGAAGAAGGATTATCGTACACTGATAGCGACATTTTACAGCGAGGATTATGATGACCCCCTCCGTTGGGACAGGCAGTATGCCGCTGGTGAAGCCCTCCAAAAAGCTGGTAGTGAAGCCGTTGATGTTATTATGAAAGAACTTGCCAAACAGCAACGGGGCGGCGACGTAGCCGAATTACTGGTGGAGATAGGTGACCCGAAAGCCGTTCCACTGTTAAAGAGGATGCTTGACCGTGGGGATTTCGCAGGCCAGGTGACTATAATAGGCGAGATCAAAGAATTTATCCAGAAACACCCTGACCGCATCGGCCCAGTAGAAACTGCAAAATGCCTCATTTGTGGAAAAGTACGACCGGTTAATGAAATGCGTGGCTGTGATGAGGAGAAGGGACAAGTCGTAGGATTCTGCGCCAGAACATGCTGGAGAAAGCGTGGGCGCATATGGGGTAGTGAAGATGGTGCCGGTTGTCCCTATTACAGCAAAGACAGGATGTGTGTACCGCCAGTCGGTGAGCCATCCCCATGTACCTTCAAATTTGAAATAGGCCCGAGCTTCAATACTTGCCATGTCTACCGTACTTACCCAAGAATATAACTCACTATGCCTTGACAAATCTTTGCACTTCGCACAAGCTCTTCGGGCCTTACAAACAGCGGGGAGTTAAACAATAAGCAACCCAAATGACCAAACCAAGAAACTATCAGACCGAAGCCATAATAATCAAAAAGACCAAGCTGGGGGAAGCGGATAGAATCCTCACTCTCTATACCCCCCATCTGGGCAAGATTCAGGCCGTAGCCAAAGGGGTAAGGCGCCCCCGCAGCAAGATGTCGGGGCACCTGGAACTGCTCACCCACAGCCTGGTGTCGCTGGCGCGGGGGCGAAACCTGGATACCATAACCGGCTCCCAGACCATCAACAGCTTCCTGCCCTTAAAAAGCGACCTGGAGCTCAGTTCCTACGCCCTCTACGCCATTGAGCTGGTCAACCAGTTCGCCGCCGATGATGTCGAAGACTACCCCGTTTTCCAGCTACTGCTGGAGACAATGAAAAACTTGAGCCAGGGCGGCGATAAGGAACTGCTCCTGCGCTACTTTGAGCTTCACCTCCTGAACGAGGTCGGCTACCGCCCCCAGCTAGAGCAGTGCGTCTCCTGTCACTCCCCGCTAAAAGAGGTCACCAATGCCTTCTCCCCCGGTGCCGGCGGTATGCTCTGCCCCGCCTGCCGCCAGAGCCAGCCCTTCAGCCATCCCCTCTCGCCAGAGGCCTTAAAAGCGCTGCGCTCCCTACAGAACGACGACTACAGCGCCGCCAGCAAGCTGAAGATAGACCAGAAACTGGCCCAACATCTGGAAATGGTGATGCGGAACTACCTGAGGTATCTGCTGGAAAGAGAAGTGAAATCAGTCGCCTGGCTGGACAGCCTGAAAGCGCAGGGCAGGTAACATGAGAAGTTGTCTTTTCTGTAAGAAACCAGGCGGTTTTCAAACCAGAGAGCATATAGTGCCAGAATCTCTCGGTAATGATACAGACATCCTCGAAGGTGTTATTTGCAGTAGCTGTCAAAATTATTTTGGGAAGGAAATTGAAAAGGCAGCCCTTGAGCAGACTCCTATTGCTTTTTGGCGAAGCTACCTTGGTATTCGAACAAAAAGGGGTCGCCTTCCCTCAGTCGATCTCAACCCGCCCGCAAGGGGAGCTATACCAGCTTTCCATCCTGCGTCAGACACCGATATAGGATTTAGCGCCCACGAAGATGGATCCACTTCAATTGATGTCGATAATTCCGCCTTCATACAGAGGCTTCTTTCAAAAGATAAAGGCGAATATCGAATGGTACTTTCACCTTGGCATTTAAGCATAATAGGGCGGTTTCTAGGCAAAATGGGGCTTGAGTACGTTGCATTGTCAGATCTTGATTACGCATTCAGTGCCCAGTTTGAAGATATACGGTCATTCGTACGTTATGGCTCAACGAAGCATCTATGGCCTATATATTGGGGACAGCAAGACAAGCTAGGAGATTTGAAGGAACCCGTCATTTGGGATGGCTCAGTAGGCCATCAAGAAATTGAATGCTATCGATACGCTTTAGCTAGGATGGTAAAAGACGAAACGATTTTCGTATTCTCAATCGGCGTCGACCTTATGGCTATTTGCTTAACTAAACGTCTGCCTATCCAAAACATAGAAAATTGTATCGCAGGCACTAAACTATCTTGTGTCTTTTATCCAGACGGGAGCTGGTAAAAAGTCTAAACCTAGTACCGGAGAAAAGCAGGCATTTTAGGGCCGGGTGCTTGGCACTCCAAAGCTTTTGCTATATACTATGTAAAATGGCATCCAGACTGGACCGAATAGCCCAACAGCGCCGGCAAAAGCTTGAGCGGATTCGAAGTCGCGGCATAGAGCCTTACCCCTATGTCTATCACCGCAGTCACACCACCAAGCAAGCCCTGGCCCTGCTCAACAAACAGGAGGCGAAGAGCCAGGCCAAGGCCCGGGTGGTCAGCCTGGCCGGGCGCATTACGGCTAACCGGCCGATGGGCAAGATCTCCTTCCTCGACCTGCGCGACGGGGCGGGCAAGATTCAGCTTTGCTTCTACCAGAACCGCCTCAGCGAGGAGACCCTGGCCCTCTTTCAGGACCTGGACATCGGCGATATTATCGGCGCCAGCGGCAAGCTCTTTCGCACCAAGAGCGGGGAGCCAACCCTCGAGGTAGAAAGCCTCGCCCTGCTGGCCAAGTCGCTCCAGCCGCTGCCGGAAAAGTGGCACGGACTAGCTGACGTGGACAAGCGCTACCGCCAGCGCTACCTCGACCTCATCGCCAACACCGAAGCCATGGGGACCTTCCGCGTGCGCAGTCAGGTTATCGCCGCCATCCGCCAGTTCCTCAACCAGCGAGGCTTTATAGAAGTAGAAACGCCGGTGCTTCAGGCGTCGGCCGGGGGCGCCCTGGCCAACCCATTCACCACCCACCACCAGGCCCTCGACCAGGACTTCTACCTGCGCATCGCCCTGGAGCTACACCTCAAGCGACTACTTGTCGGCGGCTTTGACAAGGTCTACGAAATCGGGCGTATCTTCCGCAACGAGGGCGTTTCCACCCAGCACCACCCCGAGTTCACCATGCTGGAGAGCTATGAAGCTTATGTCAACTACCAGGACGTAATGACCATGCTGGAGGAAATGGTGTCTGAGGTCTGCCAGCAGGTCATGGGCACAACCAAGGTAAGATTCGGCGGGGACACCGTCAACCTCAAGGCCCCCTGGAAGCGCCTCACCCTGCGCGACGCCGTCAAAAAGCACAGCGGTATCGACTTCGTCACCTATCCCACCGCCGACGGACTGCGGGACAGGATGCGCTCGCTCAAAATCGAGGTCGACCCAAAGAAGAACTGGGCCAAGCTGGTTGACGAGCTTATCAAGAGCTTCGTTAAGCCCAAGCTAATCCAGCCCACCATCATCTTCGACTACCCGGTCTCCATGTCACCTCTGGCCAAGACCAAGCGGGATGAAGAACGGGTGGCTGAGCGTTTCCAGGCTATTGCCGGTGGACTGGAGATTGCCAACGCCTATACCGAGCTCAACGACCCCATAGAACAGCGGAAGCGCTTTGAGGAGCAGTTGAAAGAGAGGCAGGGGGCCGACGAGGAGAGGTGGACGATTGATGAGGACTACCTGCTGGCGCTGGAATATGGAATGCCCCCCGCCGGAGGGCTGGGGGTGGGCATAGACCGCCTGGTGATGCTACTCACCAACCAAGCGGCCATCCGTGAGGTAATTCTATTCCCCCAGCTCAGGGAGAAGGAGTAGGGGGGTGCGAAATGGGGATATTTGATAGAAAACCAAATATAGCCAAATTAAAAAAGAAGAAGGATGTTGAAGGATTGATAAAGGCGTTGAAGAATGGAGATTGGCTTATTCGAGGGAGTGCAGCAGGAGCTCTCGGAGAGATAAGGGATGCGAAAGCGGTCGAGCCTCTTATAAGGGCTTTAGACGATTTAAAGAAGTATGTTCGAGAGAGTGCCGCGGAGGCCCTTGGAGAGATAAGAGATGAACGGGCTGTAGAACCACTGATAAAGGCTCTGAACGATAAGGACTTCGATGTCCGAGCGGAAGCGATAGGAGCTCTTAAAGAGATGGAGAATGCGGCTGTAGAACCACTGATAAGGGCTTTGAAAAACGAGGAGTCAACTGCCCGAGTGTTAGCGGTGGTAACTCTTGGAAAGATAGGAGATAAACGAGCGGTAGAACCACTGATTCAGGCTTTGGACGATAAAAACTCCCATGTCAGAGAGGAAGCGGTAGAAGCTCTTGAAAAGATAGGAGATAAACGGGCGGTAGAACCACTGATTCAGGCTTTGGGCGATAAAAACCCCCATGTCCGAGAGGAAGCGGTGGGAGCTCTTGGAGGGATGGGAGATAAACGGGCGGTAGAATCACTGATAAAGGCTTTGAACGACGGAAATCGGGATGTCCAAAGAAAAGCGGTAGAAGCTCTCGAAAAGATAGGGGACACCAGAGCAGTAGAACCACTTATTCAAGCTCTAAGCTCTGAAGACTCGATTGTCCAAGCCGACGCCGCTGAAGCCCTTGGAAAGATAGGAGACTCCAGAGCAAGGAAACCGCTAGAACAAGCCCTGAGTGACGAAAACCCATTTATCCAAAGGACAGCATCAAAAGCTCTTGAAAAGATGGGGTATGATAAGCGGGGAAAAGACATCGTAAAACATTTATTAATTCTGCTTGAGAAAAAGCCAGTACCAGAAGGAGTGGACGGTGTTATATCCAATGTTCTGGATCACGCACCCTATAGAGGAGCAGGGTCACCCGTCTATGGAGCGTTTGTCGATGATAAGACGAAGATAAGGGTTGCCGTTACCGGTCCTGGGGACTATAGCAAAGCTTATATAATCGCAGCCGCCAGAACCCATTTCCCCAAAATAGATATGAACAACCTGCAATATCAGGATTTCTGGCGCGTTGATCAACAAGGGAAGCAAAGCCGAGGAATAATCATCCACGACTAAGGAGGCAAAATGTCGCTGGTACCCGCCTTTGAAATAGGTGTCTGGAACGCCTGGATTTTCATGAGCAGCTTTATCCTGCAGATGCTGGCGATAATGCTTTTTGGCAAGAGGGTGTGGGCCAGAAGCGGGCACCCCGCCGATATGAAGAAGAGCCGAACCGAGAAGACGAATAGTATAGTCGGCAATGGCATCTGGGGACTAGCGACCCTCTACTCTATCTTTCTGCCCCTCAAACTGGGGGAAATATGGTTCTATATCGGCCTGCCCGTATTTCTGGTGGGACTGCTGATACTGGCGGTAGCCACCGCTAACTTTGCCGCCGCCCCGGCCGAAAAACCGGCTACTAAAGGGGCCTATTACTTTTCGCGGCACCCGCTCTATCTATCAATGTTTATCATCTATATCGGCACCGGCATCGCCTGCGCTTCCTGGCTGTTTATCCTACTGGGCATAGCCAATATCTTCTGGATACGCACCGAGGTAATCGCCGAGGAAAGGTATTGCCTTAAAAAATACGGTGATTCCTACCGTAAATATATGAATAAAACACCGAGGTGGATAGGAGTGCCAAAAGCAGGGTAAAATTGAACTAAAGGAGGATAAAATGTCGCTTATACCGGCTTTTGAAATAGGAATATGGAATGTCTGGATTCCCATGCTCTATTTCCCTTTACATCCCTTCATAATGATAGTCGTTGATAAGCTAGTCGGTGTCGGGAACATAACCAAGAAAATGGGGGACGTGCCTTACACTAGAGCTGAGAAGAAAATGTCCAACGCTATGGTTATACTCATACTTCTTGCCTGTATATACGCCATTTTCCTGCCCCTGAAGCTTGGAACATTATGGTTCTATATAGGTATGCCAGTCTATTTAATAGGCCTAATCATGCTTACTTGGGCCATAGTAAATATAGCTACTACTCCAGAAGGTAAGCCGTTTACCAGAGGACTATATCGCTATTCAAGGCACCCTATGACATTCTGGGGCAATATTATGCACCTGGGCGTGAGTATCGCTTCGGCTTCGTGGGTATTTTTACTTTTTTCAATTGTAGTTGCTATCCTGCTCCTTTACCTTGTGATTGCGGAGGAGCGGGGCTGTATTGAGCATTATGGTGCTCCCTACCGTAAATATATGAATAAAACACCGAGGTGGCTCGGAATACCCAAAGCGGTGTAAAATCAATAAAGAGAGGCGGAGACCCCTCTTAAAATCTTTTCCCACCCGCCGCCCTTATAAGGAAAGGGTTACGACCCCGCCCTTCAAGGGGAAGGGTAGAGAGTTTTTAAGGGGTGAAACCCCTGTAGGGTGGGCAGGGTGGGAAGCAGAACACAGGTCTAGAAGGAAGAGAGTTGCAAAATGGCTGAAGACAAGGACTTAATCGCCTACTGCGGCATCTACTGCGGTGAATGCTTTATTGGCCAGGGCAAGGTCGCCGACCTGGCCCGCGACTTGAGAAAAGAGCTGAGAAAATACCGATTTGATAAGATGGCTAAGTCCTTCTCCGAGGTGCCTCGCTTCTCCGCACTCAAGGACTACCCCCAGTGCTATGACGTGCTCGGGGAGCTGGTAAAACTCCGCTGCAACAAGGCCTGCAAGGATGACGGCGGCCCGCCCTTCTGCAAGATGAGAAAGTGCTGCCGTAAGAAAGGCATTGAGGGCTGCTGGGAATGTGAAGAGTTCGAGACTTGCCAGGAACTGGACTTCGTGAAGACCTATCACGGCGACGCCCACCTCAAGAATTTAAGAAAGTTGAAGAAAGCAGGCGTCGAAGGTTTCCTAAAAGGCAAGAAGTACTGGTACGCCGCCCCTAAGAGGAAGGAAAATGCTTGACCTGAAGTTCGTCCGGGAAAATATAGAGCAGGTAAGGCAGGCGGTAGCCAACCGCCAGGACAGCGCCCCTCTGGACGAGATTGTGGGGCTTGACCAAAAGCGCCGCCAGAAACTGCTTAAACTGGAGGATTTAAGACACCAGAGAAAAGAGGCGGCGCGGGAAAAGAACGCCGATAAAGAGACCGGGCGCGACCTGCGCGCCGCCATAAGGGGGCTGGAAGAAGAAGTCCGCAGCCTTGACGAGCAGATTGAGGCGCTTTTATTACAAATACCAAATATCCCCCACCCCACCACCCCGGTGGGCAAAACCGAAGAGGATAACCCAATAGTCCGCTCCTGGGGGGAGACAAAGAGCTTTGATTTCAAGCCCGCCCCCCACTGGAAGCTGGGCGAAGACTTGGGTATCATCGACTTTGAGCGGGGGGTAAAGCTCTCCGGCAGCCGCTTCTACGTGCTCAAAGGGCTGGGCGCCCGATTGCAGAGAGCCATCATCTCTTTTATGCTCGATATGCACACCGCCGAGCACGACTACCAGGAGGTATATCCGCCCTTCCTGGTCAAGAGGGAATGCATGGTCGGCTCGGGCAACCTGCCCAAGTTCGCCGATAACCTCTATCACGATGAAGAGGACGACCTCTGGTTCGTGCCCACCGCCGAGGTGCCCATCACCAACCTCCACCGCGCTGAGATTATCCCGCCGGGAGTCCTGCCCATCTACTATGTCGCCTACACCGCCTGTTTTCGGCGGGAGAAGATGTCGGCGGGTAAGGATACCCGGGGCATAAAGCGGGGGCACCAGTTCGACAAGGTGGAGCTTTACAAGTTCACCGAGCCATCCGCCTCCGATGACGAGCTGGAGAAGCTTCTTAACGATGCCGAACAGGTCTGCCAGAAACTGGGGCTGCCCTACCGGGTTAAACAGCTTTGCACCGCCGACCTGGGCTTCGCTTCGCAGAAGTCCTATGACATCGAGATGTGGGCGCCGGCTGTGAGGAGTGGCTGGAGGTAAGCTCCTGCTCCAACTGCGGCGACTTTCAGGCCCGCCGCGCCGATATCCGCTATCGCCCCTCCCCCGAAGAAAAACCGCAGTTCGTCCATACCTTGAACGGCTCTGGATTAGCCCTGCCCCGCGTTTTAATCGCTATCATGGAGAACTACCAACAGGCCGACGGCAGTATTGCTATTCCTGAGGTTTTGCGGGGGTTTGTGGGGGAGAAGGTGATTAAGGCATAAGAGGTAAAAGTTGAAAAGATTTTGTATCAGACGAAATGAGACGATAAAACTAAAGCCACTTGGGAGTAGCCTTATCTGCCTTCCTTACGGAGGAGAAGCCGAGTGCGCAGAAGCACGATGTAAATATTCAGTGCGTGCAACAATGAGTGCCCCCCTGTTTAGTCCGGTTGGCCCTGAATTTCCTGACTACACGACGGAATTAAAGGAAGCTCCTGCCAATAAGGTTACAAAGGCTAAAGGACCAAGCAAGATTTGTGATATCTGTAGTAAACCAGTCTACCGCCAAGACGCCTATCTGTTTGACACTGGCACAATTCTGGCCTCTGACGAGTACATAGACTTTATTATACGCGGATGGGTTAAGAAAGGGCTTTTTCCATCTTCAGCGATTTCAGGGGGTATCAATAGTCAGATACGGGCTTTAACGAGAGAGGACGTCAGGAGGCAGGCCGGAGGAACCCCGTGGCTGGTATGCAAATCGTGTCTCTCCATGTTCTCGGTCAAAGAAAAGGATTTAGAAAAAGCCAAAAACCGCGCCGACCAGTTTTGGAAATAAATAGCCCGGGAGACCCATACCTTACCCTCGTTATCAGCTAGGAGAGGGGGATTAAGGGGGTGAGGCAGGTAAAAAATTCCTTGCGTGACTACTCCACCCCACAACCATTTTATATCTTTTCCCACCCGCTGCCCTTATAAGGAAGGACTAATTACCTAAACCACAAACAGGTCCAGCCCGCCCATCATATTCATCACCGCCCCACTCATATATCTCGCCTCCTCCGATGCCAGATAAGCCACGGCATCAGCAATCTCAGCCGGCTCGGACAGCCGCTGTGCCAGCAGCCGCTTGCCCAGCCTCTCCCGCGCCTCGTCAGTCAGCGGGGCATCGGTATTGGATACGCCCACTATCACCGCGTTGCCGGTTATGTTGAACTTGGCGCCTTCAATGGCAACCGTCTTGGCCAGACCAATCAGCCCCGCCTTGGAGGAACCGTAGCTCGCCTGCCCGTAGCCGCCCATTACGCCGGCTATTGATGAAATGTTAATAACCCGCCCCCACTTGTTCTGGCACATATCCGCCCAGACCGCCTTGATGCAGTAAAAGGCGGAGTTTAAGCAGATTTTGACCTCGTTATCGAACTCCTCAATGGTGGCTTTGTAGATAGGCACGAAGTGCCCCATCTGGGCGGCGTTGTTGACCAATATGCTCACCGCCCCCAGCTCGGCCTTGACCTTCGCCAGACCTTTCTGTACATCCTGGGCATCCCTGACGTCCATCTTGACGGCGATTGATTTTCGGCCCAGCTTCTTTATCTCCTCAGCCACCGCCTCCGCACCCTCAAAGTGCCCCCAGCCGCTGACGGCCACATCGGCGCCGTCTCTAGCCAGGGCCAGGGCGATAGCCCGCCCGATACCGTGTGGCCTTGACGAGCCGCTGACAAAAGCGACCTTCCCTTCTAAAGACATGCTTTTACCTCCTCAGATATATTTGACCTTGTCTTACTGACTCTCTATACTAGACGTCACGGAGGGGTGTCCGAGTGGTTGATGGTGACGGTCTTGAAAACCGTTGCTCCGGGACACCGGAGCCGTGGGTTCGAATCCCACCCCCTCCGCCGCCGTCTTTAAACTACACATTATCTAGTGAGGCTCCACCGAGACCCCGTTCAGCATGGCAAAACCCATTGGATTTAGGTCGTATCCGCTAACGTAGGGCTTAATCAGGGTATAATTCTGCCCGAAAGCTAAGGGCAGGCAGGCGGCGTCATCAACCAGTAGTTGCTCGGCCTGCTGGTACAGGCTAAAGCTCAATGCGCTGTCCGGCTCCACCCCGGCCATATCCAAAAGTTCGTCCACCTCAGGGTTGCTATAGCCGCCGTAGTTATTATCGGAGCCGCTGTGAAAGAGAATCTCCAGAAAGTCCTGCGGGTGAGGGTAATCGGCAATCCAGCCCATATAGAACATCTCGTCCCTCTCCTCGGCGAGGTAATAGAGGAACCTCTCCGGTTCCAACTGCCTGACCGTTACCTCCACCCCCAGGTTCTCCCGCCACTGGTAAACGATAGCCTCCAGCTCCGCCGAGATTAGCCCTCCCCAGCCTATAGTGGTAATGGTGATAGGCGGCAACTGGGATACGTCGCCATAGCTGGAATTGGCAATCAGCTCTAATGCTTCTTCTACATCATATTCCAGCCCGATAAGGTCTTGGTTAAAGCCAGGCATGCCCGGCGGCAGGATGCCATACGCCGGCTGCATCATGCCCTTGAACACCAGAGAGACCAGCATATCCTTATCAATCGCCAGGGAGAAAGCGAGGCGTATATTGACATCGTCAAAGGGCGGCTCATCGGTGTTAAAGCCGATGTAGTAAAAGCTGAGCTCAGGTACTATCTCAAGGTTCAAATAGAAGGGGCCGGCCTCATCGGTAACCCGGTAAATGTAATCACTGCCGACGTCGGTGACATCGATTTGGCCCATCTCGTACATATTCATAGGCACGCCGCCCCAGAGCTGAAAGACGACGCTTTCAACCCCGGCCAACTGGCCGTAATAAAGCTCGTTTCTCTCCAGGACGAGCAGTTCGTTTGCCTGCCACTGCCCCAGCCTGAAGGGGCCGGTGCCGTTGGGTTGGCGCCACCACTCCCCACCCGACTCGACATTGAACCTGTCGACGACAAAGGCGGTGGCAAAGGTCAGCTTGGACAGGAAATAGGCCTTGGGGGCGTCTATAGTTACCTCCAGGACAAAATCGCTGACAACCCTGATGCCTCTGATGTCCTCCCTGGCGCCGGACAGCACCTCGTCAACACCGACGATATCTCCCAGATAGAGGGATGCCGTCTGAGAGCCGATCTGGGGGTCGCAGGCCCTCTCCCAGGAATACTCAAAGTCCTCGGCGGTAACCTGCCTGCCGTCGTGAAAGTAGACGTCCTGCCTGAGATAAAAGGTATAGACCGTCCCGTCTTCGCTGACATCCCAGCTCTGGGCGATATCAGGCATCGGCTCCAGGTTATCGTCAAGGCGAACCAGACCGCCGAAAATCTGCATTATATACTCATGGGAGGTCGCCTCGCTGGAGACGGCCGGGTCGAGGGTCCAGGGGTCGATGCCATAGAGATTGAGCACCCCTGACTCGGCAGAGTGTGCCGGCTCACAGCCAAACTTCCAGCCGACTACAATCAGGATGCAGGCTAAGATTGCCACAAGGAGCGCATATATGATTATTCTGATTCTTTTTCTTTCCATTTATCTTAGAACAACCCTTCCCTCTTCAGGCTGAAGAACCTTCTATCGCCGATGATAATATGGTCTAACACCTCAATGCCCACCAGCTCCCCGGCCTCAGCCAGCCTCCTCGTTAACTTTATGTCATCTTCCGAGGCTTCGGGGTCTCCGGAGGGGTGATTGTGGACGAAGATTACGGCGGCGGCGCTGGCTGAAATCGCCTCCTTGAAAACCTCCCTGGGGTGGACGATGCTGGTATCCAGACTGCCGATGGCAATCTCGGCAATTCTTATCAGTTGGTTCCTGGTATCCAGCAACAACGCCAGGAAAAACTCCTTCTTTTTCCCCTTAAGCCTGGCCCTCACCAGGCCGACTACGTCTTCGGGGGTCTTGGCTACTTGCTTATCTCCGGCTTCAGCGTAACCCTCCAGCCGGTTGGCCAGCTCAAAGGCGGCTTTAATCTGGGCCGCCTTGGCCAGACCAATCCCCTTCACCTCGGAAAGCTCCTCCACCGAGGCATCGGCGATGCCCTTTAGCCCACCGAACTTAGATAAAAGCCTCTGGGCGGTCATCATCACCGATTCACCGGCAACGCCGCGACCCAGAATCACCGCCAGCACCTCCTGGGCCGAGAGGACTTCAACCCCCAGCTTCTGCAGCCTCTCCCGGGGCCGCTCGGCAAGGGGCAAATCATGAATGGTGAACGATTTTTTCATCTGCCTTGCTTCCGAATCAGGATTCTAATGACTAAACCAAGTGCCACAACAAGCCCTGTCGCCAGTATTACCAGTACCGCGATCCAGACCGGGGGTATCCCATTCTCTGAAGTCAGCTGGTATCTCTCGACGATATAGTCCCGCCACAGGCCGTCCAGCCCATCCATATCAAATCCGTAGACGCTTTCCAGGGCGGCGGCGTAGCCGCTGCCTTCTCTAAAGACATTTAATAGTTCCAGCATCTTGACCTGCCCGTAGGTATCGATAAGGAACTCAACCAGGCTATAGCTCTGGGCGTAGCTCAGGTAAGCCTCCTCGGCGTAAGCGGAGAAGGGACTGCAAAGGCTCTGCACCGAGATAAGGCTATCATCGGCCACCGCCATCTCCAGATAACTGGCCAGGCCCGGCTCCAGCTCCCCTTCGGCATGCATGGCCAGGCCTTCGTCAAGCCAGGTGGGCAACTGGTTATAGGGGTTAAGGGTCATCTGGTGGATAACCAGGTGCGTCAGCTCATGGGCGATGGCCCTCTTCCCCCAGGTGGTATTAGCGTCAGATATACCGATAGCCATGATACCATGCCTGGTATAGGCTACCCCACCCGTCCACTCCTGGGGATAAATCATAGCCCCCCTTAAATCGTCAGAATTGGCGTAGATAAAGAGCTGGACCGGCCTCTCCAGCTCGGCGCCGGTGTCCTCAGCCAACCGCACCAACGCCTGCTGGGCGGCTGCCATCAGCTCTTGGGCAAAGGACTCGTCTCCCTGATACCAATAGATGGTCACCTGGCCCTCGGTTAAACTGCTCCATGAATAGCGGACATCGTTAAACTGAATCGACGACGGAGCCGTCTCTATACTGTCGCCGCTGGCGTCCTCCACCTTCCACCAGTATTCCACGGTGGAGCCGGGCGGTAGCCCGCCGACGTAAACCATCGATAAAGACCAGCTGACCTCAACACTGGTATCGGGGGTAAATTCAATGTAGCCTTCGCTGATAACCTCGGCAAAGCCGGCCCGGTCAACGGTGTAGCATAAGCGAATATCGGTGATATTGACATCGCTACTGGCGGAGAGGCTGAAGTTGAGCTGGTAAGGGAACATCGCCGTAGCCGAGCTGTTCAGTACGGTTAACCCGCCCTGGGCCTGGACCAGACCCGGGCTCAATATTGCCAGAATCAAGCCGAGAGCTAAAGCTATTACCCCGATTTTCTTAATCATTCTATTCATCCAGGCTATT
>DUEC01000026.1 GCA_011176635.1 Dehalococcoidia bacterium
AAAAGGGCGGCGGGCGGGAAAAGATATAAAATATATCAAGGGCTTTGCCCCTTAAGGCTACTCGGTATTGACTAATCCTCAATCCAATACTGTACTTGAACTTCGGCTTGCTGAGAGAATGAACTTGCTAGCATCTCATAATAACCCTCACCCCAGCCATACTGCGACGGACTAAAAACCGTTATGCCACCCTCTAACAAACTGCGAAAGTCTTCCTCCAAACTGCCGTTGGCAAAGCTGCCAATCTCGTAAAATCCAATAAACTTACCACTGGGCGTCGTAAAACCAAACCATATCTCGATTCCCTGCTCAGTCCACCATGTAAAATGCAACGTTTGTTCATTTTGTAGGTAAATAGGGAAGGAATAATCACTGTCTGCTTCTAAGGTAAACGAAAGCGTGTAGTATTGAGGCAGTAAACCTGCCTCCTCCAAAAGATTTTCTAACTCCTCAAGTCTGTTTTGCGTATCTTGTATTTCCTGCTGGAGCGTGTTGATAGTTGCCTCATTTGCCGCGAGTTCTCCTTCTAGGGTGTTAATCTGGCTCCGCAGTTCGGCTACTGCATCTTCACCTACCGGGGAGCATGCCCCAAAGGTAAGCAAGACCACTACAACTAAAGCCCCTAGAACAATCAGTTTCCTGCGCATTATCCCAACCTCCTGCTTTATTATTACTCCCACTCTATAGTGGACGGAGGCTTGGAGGTTATGTCATATACTACCCGGTTCACCCCGGGCACCTCGTTGACGATGCGGCTGGAAATCCGGGCCAGCACCTCATAAGGCAGGCGCGACCAGTCGGCGGTCATGGCGTCATCGCTGGTTACGGCGCGGACGGCAACCAGATAGCCGTATGTACGGTAGTCGCCCATCACCCCCACGCTCTTGACATCGGTAAGTATGGCAAAGCTCTGCCAGAGCTGGCGATACAATTGCGCCTTCTTAATCTCGTTCATGACGATGAAGTCGGCGCCGCGCAGTATCTCCAGCTTCTCCTCGGTAACCTCGCCGATGATGCGGATGGCCAGGCCGGGACCGGGGAAGGGCTGACGCCACACCATCTCCTCAGGGAGCCCCAAAGCCAGCCCCACCTGGCGCACTTCATCTTTAAACAGGTCGCGCAAGGGCTCCAGTAGTTTCAGTGTCATCTTGGCCGGCAGCCCGCCGACATTGTGGTGGGTCTTTATCTTAGCGGCGGCGCTGGTGGTCAGGGCGCTCTCGATGACATCGGGATAGAGCGTCCCCTGGGCTAAGAAGTCAACCTTGCCTATCTTCTTAGCCTCTTCCTCAAAGACGCGGATAAACTCCTCGCCAATCACCTTGCGCTTTACCTCCGGGTCGGTCACCCCTTTCAGGCGCTTTAAGAAGCGCTGGCTGGCGTCGACATAGATGATATTCATGCCCATGTTAAGCTTAAAGACGTTAAAGGTCCTTTCCACTTCCTCGCGGCGCAATAATCCGTGATTGACGAAGATGCAGGTAAGCTGGTCGCCGATAGCGCGGTGGATGATGGTAGCCACCACCGAGGAATCAACCCCCCCGGAGAGGGCGCTGATGACCTTGCCCCTGCCCACCTGCTGTCTGATTTTAGCCATGCTATCGTTGATGAAGTTGCTCATCGTCCAGTTGCCCTTGCAGCCGCATACCCCGTAGACAAAGTTCTTGAGGATGGTCTTGCCCTCAGGGGTATGGACGACCTCGGGGTGGAACTGTAGACCAAATACCTTGCCGTCTTTACTCATAACGGCGAAGGGCGAATTCTCGGTATAGGCCAAGGCGGTGAAGTCGGGGGGCAGCTTTTCAACCTTATCGCCGTGGCTCATCCAGACCGGGGAGGAAGGTGGCAAATCGGTGAACAGGGGCGAGTCTACCTGGCTCAAGTGAAGAATAGCGTGGCCGTACTCATGCTTGGCCCCCGGGGTAACCTGCCCGCCCAGCTGATGGGCGAGGACCTGCATGCCATAGCATATACCCAGCACGGGAAGATGGCTCTCGTAGATATAAGACGGGGCCAGAGGCGCTCCCGGTTCATAGACGCTGGCGGGACCCCCGGAGAGGATAAACCCCTTCGGCTTTAAGGGGGCTATCTTTTCCCAGGGGGTATCGGGAGGCAACAGCTCGCAGTATACCTTACATTCGCGTACTCGCCGGGCGATGAGCATGCTGTATTGCGAGCCAAAGTCAATGACAATTATAGCCTCGCGCTCCAGCTTGGGTTTTGCCTCTTCCACCGCCGCCGGCTGTTCGCCACCCAGCTCTTTGGCAATCTCCAGGTAGGTGGAGACCTCAATATCGCCGCTGGTCTTCACCCGGTGGCTCTTACTTGACGTTTGTTTCGCTTTTCCTTTAGCCATTTTATAACCTAAAGATTACCACTGTAATGGCTTTTGTTCAAGTGGTCGGCCTGCCTTTATCTCCCCCGTTATCGCCCATTTTTTGGGGTCTGGCGTAACACTGTGCTATACTGTGGGCAGGAAGAAGGGGCCATGGCCAGTAAACTGCTCTTATCCATCCAGCAACAGGTTGAACGGGGCGTCTCGGTGCTTAAAGATGGAGGTATCGTCGCCTTCCCCACCGATACCGTCTACGGGCTGGGCGCTGGCATCGGCATTGCCCGTGCTGTAGAGCGGATTTATCAGGTAAAGAAGCGCCCGCGCACTATGCCGCTCCCCCTGCTTTTAAGCGATATATCCCAGATAGACCAGGTTGCCGGCTCGGTGCCCAAGGCCGCCTGGCTCCTGGCCGATAGATTCCTGCCTGGCGCCCTGACCCTGGTATTAGCCAGGTCCCCATCGCTACCGGAAACCATCACCGGCGGGGGTAAAACGGTGGCCGTGCGCATTCCCGCCCACCCCATCCCCATCGCCCTGGCCCGAGGTCTAGGGACGCCTATCGTGGGCACCAGCGCCAACTTAAGCGGCCAGCCGAGCGCCCTAACCGCCGACCAGGTAAGCGCTCAACTGGGCGATAAGGTAGAGCTGATTATCGATGGCGGCAGATGCCCCGGCAGGGAGTCTACTATCGTTGATTTGAGCGGGGAGACCCCCGTTATTCTGCGGGAAGGGGCAATACCAGGAGAAGAGCTTCAAAAGCTATGCCCCGACCTCATCCTGAAGTGAAGGAGGCTTGAAGCGATGCGTATTGCCATCGGCTGCGACCACTGGGGAGTGGAGCTCAAGCAGACCATCATGGAGCTGCTTAAGGCCAGCGGGCACAGCTATGAGGACCTCGGCTGTTATACCACCGACGCCGCAGACTACCCCGATTTTGCCAAAAAGGTGGCCGAAGGGGTAGCCGGGGGTGGTTTTGAGCGCGGCATCCTGATATGCAACAACGGCATCGGCATGAGTATCGCCGCCAACAAGGTCAAGGGGATAAGAGCCGCCATCTGCTATACCGCCTTCAACGCCCGTCGGACCCGCCAGCACCAGAATGCCAACATACTATGTCTGGGGGCAGGCAAGGAGCAAAAACAAGAGCCGATAGCCGAAATCGTCAACGCCTTTCTCACCTCCCAGTTCGAAGGCGGCCGGCACCAGCGCCGGCTGGACAAGATAAGGGCTATGGAGAACCAACAATAGCAGCCAGCTTGACAATAAAGTGGAATTATGTTACTTTATCAACGTAATGATTGGCAACTGCATTGTTTTAGTTCTCGTTACCTACACATAATCCGACCGGTGGGTCGTCTCCACACGGGATTAGGGGCCGTCCACACGGGACGGCCTTTTTTATAGACAAAAAAAGTAAAGAAGGTGAAGAGATGAAAAGCAATACTATTAAACGGGGTATAGAGCGCGCTCCCCACCGAGCTTTACTGCACGCCCTGGGCTGGAGAAGGGCTGACATTAATAAGCCCCTCATCGGCGTTATCAACAGCTTTAACGAGATTGTTCCCGGGCATATACACCTGGCCCAAATCGCCCAGGCGGTTAAGGCTGGGGTGCGCAGCAGCGGGGGTGTGCCCTTTGAGGTCAACACCATCGCCGTCTGTGACGGCATCGCCATGAACCACCCGGGAATGAAATACAGCCTCCCCAGCCGGGAGTTAATCGCCGATTCGGTGGAGATAATGGCCGAGGCCCATGCCTTTGACGCTTTAGTGCTCATCCCCAACTGCGACAAGATAGTCCCCGGGATGCTGATGGCGGCGGTAAGACTGAACCTGCCGGCTATAGTCATCAGCGGCGGCCCCATGCTGGCCGGGCGGAGGATAGTCGAAGGCAGAACGGAAAGGGTTGATGTCAACACTATCTTCGAGGCAGTGGGCCAGGTAGCCGCCGGCAAAATGAATGAGAAGGAACTGGAGGCGCTGGAGGAGATTGCCTGCCCCGGCTGCGGCAGTTGCTCCGGGATGTTCACCGCCAACACCATGAACTGCCTTACCGAAGCCCTGGGAATGGGGCTGCCCGGCAACGGCACCATACCGGCGGTTGATGCCCAGCGGATACAACTGGCCGAAAGGGCCGGCGAACAGGTCATGAAACTCTGGTCTGGTAATATTCAGCCCAGGGATATTGTGACCAGGGACGCCCTGCATAACGCCTTTACCGTTGATATGGCGCTGGGGGGCAGCACCAATTCCGTTCTGCACCTTATCGCCATAGCCCATGAGGCCGGGGTCGATTTCCCGCTGTCAACGATAAACGAGATAAGCCAGCGCACCCCTCACCTGTCACGGATGAGGCCCGTCGGCGATTACCACCTTGAGGACTTAGACCGCGCCGGCGGCATCACCGCCCTGATGAAAGAGCTGAAGAAACTGCTAAAGCCAAAGGCGAGAACGGTTTCGGGGAAATCGGTGGCTAAGATTATCGCCAAAGCCCAGGTCCTGGACAGCGAGGTTATCCGTCCCATAGACAAGCCTCACTCGCCCACCGGGGGCATCGCCGTTCTCTTCGGCAATCTGGCCCCTGAGGGAGCGGTGGTGAAAAGAGCCGCCGTAGCTCTGAGCATGATGGTTCATAAGGGAAAAGCCAGGGTCTTTGACTCTGAAGAAGAAGTCACCAGGGCTATCATGCATCAAAAGATAAAGCCGGGGGAAATACTGGTCATCCGCTATGAAGGGCCTAAAGGGGGACCGGGGATGAGGGAGATGCTCACCCCCACTTCCCTCCTAACTGGTATGGGCTTAGATAAAAAAATAGCCCTTGTCACCGACGGGCGTTTCTCCGGAGCCACCCGCGGGGCGGCCATCGGACATGTCTCACCTGAAGCCGCCAGCGGAGGGCCTATCGCCGCCCTGAGGAACGGGGACATAATAAAGATTGATATTCCTAATTATAAGCTTGATGTGGAGCTTGACGAGAAACAGATATCGGAGCGCCTGTCCAAACTGGCTGAGTTCAAACCCAGAGTGACGACAGGCTACCTCCAGCGCTATGCCGAGCAGGTAGGTTCGGCTAGCAACGGAGCCGTGTTCGAGGAGGTAAAGGGGGAAAAGGAAAATGCCTAAATTGGGTGAGCCTGTTCAAAGCGACGATATGAGAAAAAGGGAATTAAAAGGAGTAGTAGAGATTTTTTGTAACAAACACGGAGTTACTATTGCCCGAGTTGCGAAAAGGGAAAGGCGCAACAAATAAAACTGGATGAGGTCTTAGGAAAGAGGATACTATCATGAAGCTGACCGGAGCTCAAATGGTATGCGAAGGTCTGGTGAAAGAAGGGGTGGGGGTTATCTTTGGCATACTGGGCGGAGCCCTTCTGCCCCTGTATGATACCCTGCCTCAATATCCCCAGCTTCGCCATATCCTGGTGCGCCATGAGCAGGGGGCGGCCCATGCCGCCGACGGCTATGCCAGAGCCACCGGAAAAGTAGGGGTGTGCTTCGCTACCTCCGGCCCCGGGGCGACCAATCTGGTAACCGGCATCGCCAACGCCCACCTCGACTCGGTGCCGGTACTGGCCATAACCGGCCAAGTAGCCCGGCCCTTTATCGGCAAGGACGCCTTCCAGGAGGTTGATATTACCGGCATCACCCTGCCCATCACCAAGCATAACTACCTGGTCATGGATGCCGCTGAAATACCCAAGGTGGTTAAAGAGGCTATTTACCTGGCCAGGACGGGGCGGCCGGGGCCAGTGCTTATCGACCTGCCCCGCGACGTCCAGATAGAACAGGCCGAATTTCACTACCCGGCTAAGGTTGATTTGCCCAGCTATAAACCGACGCTCCGGGGGCACCCGGCGCAGGTTAAGAAGGCAGCCAAGCTGATAAACGAGGCCCAAGCCCCGGTGATTATCGCCGGCAGAGGGGTAATCATCTCCGGGGGGTACAGTGAACTCAAGGAACTGGCTGAGACCGCCCAGATACCAGTGATTACCACCCTGCTGGGCATCAGCTGTTTCCCCGAGTCCCACGCCCTGAGCTACGGTATGCTGGGGATGCACGGCATGGCTTATGCCAATATGGCGGTTGATGCCGCCGACCTGATTATTGCTATCGGGATGAGGTTTGATGATAGAGCCACGGCTAAGGTAAGCGCTTTTGCCCCCCACGCCCATATCATCCATATTGATATAGACCCAGCGGAGATAGGCAAAAACGTGCGCGTGGACGTGCCCATTGTCGGCGACGCCGCAGCCGTTCTTAAGGAACTAAATAAGCTGGTTAATCCGGCCAAACATATTGATTGGGTCAGGCAGCTTGACGACTGGCGCAAGGAGCACCCGCTGACCATTATTAGAGATACCGAACAGCTCCTGCCTCAGTATGTAGTCCGCCAGATTTATGAGGCGACCAAGGGTGAGGCGATTATCGTTACCGGCGTAGGACAGCACCAGATGTGGGCCGCCCAACACTACTGGTACGATAGGCCCAACACCTTTATCTCCTCCGGAGGGCTGGGGACGATGGGCTTCGGGCTGCCGGCATCTATCGGAGCTAAAGTGGGCTGCCCCGATGAGACCGTCTGGTGTATTGACGGCGACGGCAGTTTCCAGATGACCATCCAGGAGCTGGCCACCATAGTCCAGGAAAAGGTGGCTGTCAAAATAGCCGTTCTGCACAACAACTATCTGGGAATGGTAAGGCAGTGGCAGGAGATGTTCTACGGGAAGCGCTATGTAGCCACGCCGCTGTCCAGCCCGGACTTCGTCAAGATTGCCCAGGCCTACGGCTTTCCCGCGCTAAGGGTGGAGCATAAAAAAGAGGTAATCCCGGCCATCCAGAAGGCAATGGAGGAGCCGGGGCCATTCTTGATTGATTTTAATATTGAACCAGAGGAGAATGTTTATCCCATGGTGCCGCCGGGGGCGGCCCTGTCCGAAGTTCTGGAAGGACCTAAAAAGCAGGCCAAAGCGGCCAAGGACTCGGCAAAGCTACCGGTGAGCAACCTCTAAAGGTTTTAGAAAAGAGGTGGCAAGATGACCAAGCACACTATAGTCGCCCTGGTAGCCGATAAGCCCGGGGTGCTCAACCACATGGCAAGCCTCTTCCGCAGGCGCGGCTTTAATATAGAAAGCATCGCCGTGGGCCACAGCGAAGTGCCCCACCGGTCGCGGATGACCATCGTCGTCGATGGCGCCAACACCATGGTGGAGCAGGTCAGAAAGCAACTGGACAAGGTCGTGGACGTGGTCAAGGTCTTTGATATTACCGGAGACGCCATGATTGCCCGCGAGCTGGCCCTGATAAAGGTAACCGCCACCTCGACCACCAGGAGCGAGATTATCGAGATTGTGGATATCTTCCGGGCAAATATAGTAGATGTTGCCTCCGACTCGGTAACCATCGAGGTTACTGGCGACGAGAATAAAATAAACTCCCTGCTTAAACTGCTCCGCGGCTTTGGCATCAAGGAAATAGCCAAGACCGGGCGCATCGCCATGGCAAGGGGCGCTGCCAGAGCCTCCCCGGTGGAGAAAAAGGCAACTAAGGCTAAAGGCAAGAAAACATCTTAAAAGGAGAAAGACTATGGCCAAGATATACTATGACGCCGATTGCAACCTCAAATTGCTTGAGGGGAAGACAGTGGGCATTATCGGCTACGGCAGCCAGGGACACGCCCAGGCCCAAAACCTGAGGGACAGCGGATGCCAGGTAATAGTGGCTGAGGCTAAGGGTAGCGAGGGCTGGAAGAACGCCCAAGCCGCCGGCTTTAAGGTGCTGACCGCGGCCGAGGCGGCCAGGGAAGCCGATGTCATCGTGATGCTGGCTCCGGACAACCTGCACCGGGAAATCTACTACGGGGCCATCGAGAAAGGGCTTTCTCCGGGCAACCTGCTCATGTTTGCTCACGGCTTCAATATTCACTACGGCCAGGTTATTCCGCCGCCTAACATTGATGTCGCCATGATAGCCCCCAAGTGCCCCGGCCATATGCTGAGACAGCTCTATACCGAAGGCGCCGGCTCGCCAGCGATAGTAGCCGTCCACCAGGACGCCTCGGGCAAGGCGAGGGATATCGCCCTGGCCTACGCCAAGGGCATCGGCTGCGGCCGGGCCGGAGTCATTGAGACCACCTTCGCCGAGGAGACCGAGACCGACCTCTTCGGCGAGCAGACGGTGCTGTGCGGCGGGATCACCGCCCTGATAAAGGCCGGCTTTGAGACCCTGGTCGAGGCTGGCTACCAGCCGGAGATTGCCTACTTTGAGGTCTGCAACGAGCTCAAGCTCATCGTTGACCTGATTTATAAAGGAGGCTTGACCCATATGCGTTACTCGGTCAGCGATACTGCCGAGTACGGCGATTACACCCGGGGACCGAGGGTAATCGATGAGACGGTCAAAGAGGAGATGATGGCAATCCTGGCCGAGATTCAGGACGGCAGCTTTGCCCGAGAGTGGATTTTAGAAAACCAGGCCGGGCGCCCGGTCTATAACGCCTTAAAGAAAATGGATGCCGAGCACCCGCTAGAGCTGGTAGGCAAAGAGCTCCGGGAGATGATGCCCTGGCTCAAAGGGTAATAGTAAGTAATAAAGGCTTCTGGTTATAAAATGAAGTACAACAAGCGTTCCTTTTACGGGGGAAATAAACTCATCCTTACCCGCCCCTCTCCTTACCCAACGGAGAGGGGAAACGGCGGTATGACCGGAGAATATTTCTCCCTAAGGAGGAAACAATGGATAAAGTAATAATATTTGATACTACGCTGCGTGACGGCGAGCAGGCGGCCGGGGGGACATTGAATGTCCAGGAGAAGCTGGAGATAGCCCGCCAACTGGAAAAGCTCAAAGTAGACGTTATCGAGGCTGGCTTTCCCATCAGCTCCCAGGGGGATTTTGAGGCGGTAAAGCTTATCGCCAAGGAGGTCCGCACCCCCATAATCTGCGCCCTGGCCCGGGCCGTGCCCCAAGACATAGACCGCGCCTGGGAGGCAATCAAGGGGGCCAAGCACCCGCGGATACATGTCTTTCTCTCCTCGTCGGATATACACCTCGGTTATCAGCTGAAAAAGAGCCGCGAGGAGGTTCGGCAGACCGCCCGGGAGATGGTGGCCAAAGCCAAGAAGTATACCGATGATATAGAGTTCTCACCCATGGACGCCAGCCGCACCGAGCCCGAATACATCCACCAGATCCTGGAGGCAGTTATTGACGCCGGCGCCACCACGGTGAATATTCCCGATACCGTGGGCTATGCCATCCCCGATGAGTTCGGTAAGCTCATTGAGGGCATCATCAAGAATGTGCCCAACATCAGTAAGGCGGTAATCAGCGTCCACTGCCACGATGACCTGGGTCTAGCCGTAGCCAACAGCCTGGAGGCGGTAAAAAGGGGTGCCCGGCAGGTGGAGTGCACCATCAACGGCATCGGGGAAAGGGCGGGCAACGCCTCCATGGAGGAAATCGTCATGGCTATCCGGACCCGCAAAGATTTCTTCGACCTGAGCACCGATGTCGATACCAGGCAGATATACAAAGCCAGCCGACTGGTAAGCGAGCTGAGCGGCTTTGTCGTCCAGCCCAACAAGGCAATCGTCGGGGCTAACGCCTTCCGCCACGAGTCGGGAATCCACCAGGACGGCGTTATCAAGGTGCCCATAACCTATGAAATAATGGACCCCAAGACGGTGGGCATACCCGCCTCCAGCCTGGTGCTGGGCAAGCTCAGCGGGCGCCACGCCTTTAAGGAGCGCCTGGCCGAGCTGGGCTATAACTTGAGCGAGACCGAACTTAACCGCACCTTCACCGCCTTTAAAGAGCTGGCCGATAAAAAGAAGGGCGTTACCGATAGGGACATTGAGTCCCTTATCGCCGAGGAACTGCGCACCGTCTCCGAGGTCTATCACCTTGACCGCGTCCAGGTCTCCTGCGGCGACCGGGGCATTCCCACCGCTGCCGTCAGGCTCATCAGCCCCGATGGCAGAACCCTGGAGGACGCCGCCCTGGGCACCGGCCCCGTCGACGCCGTCTATAAGGCGATTAATAGAATAGTTGGTGTACCCAACCAGCTTACCGAGTTTGCCGTTCAATCGGTGACCGAGGGCATCGATGCCATCGGCGAGGTGTTGATAAGGATAGAAAGCGAGGGCATAACCTATACCGGGCGGGGCGCCGATACCGATATTATCGTCGCCAGCGCCAAAGCCTATATGAATGCCCTGAACAGATTACTGGCCACCAGAAAGGCGGCCGGGTAGTTCTTTAAAAACAGAGGTGATGAGGTGGGAACTGAAGGCACCGCTTCATGCGGTTTCTGCCGTTGACACTAACCTCCCGGTAGCCGAACGGAGGTACAGAGCTTGAGCTTCGGGTGTGAGCTATTCATTGCGTCGCTGATTGCAGCTATAGTCGGATTCCTCGGCGGTTACACCGGTATTGCCGGAGGCCCTTTCATTGTGTTCCTGCTTTCCGTCTCGCTGGGTTACTCCCAACATTTAGCCCAGGGCACGGTACTGGCGATGATGCTGGGCCCGATGACGATTCTGCCCGTGATTGACGGCTGGAATATCATCGGCAAGAGATGGAAGGAAATACTGGTAGCCACTCTTGCCTACATGGTCTTCTCGCTGGGAGGAGCCGAAATCGCCTATCTATTCAGTTCCCCGGTGCTGAAGCTGGTTTTTGGGGTATTTATTATCGTCCTCGGCCTTACCTATATCCTTTTCTCTATGAGCCGTGTCAGCCCCATAGCCGACAGAAGCGATAAAAATGTGCCGCTGGTTTTAATGGCACTTATCGGAGCCTTTATCGGTACGGTGGGAGGTATGGTGGGAATAGGTGCTGGAATTCTGCTCATTCCCATCCTGACGATAGGTTTGGGAATAGAGCAACTGGAAGCACAGACGATGTCTCTGGCCCTCCTCCTGCCTCCGGTAAGTATCGGAGCCGTGGCTAAATATGGCTTCCTGGAGAATGACGTTATCTGGCCGGTGGCCGGGCTGATGCTTCTTGCCTACATCATTACCTCCGGCCTGGGGTACAGGTTTAGCCTTCGGCACCGTACCCTGGTGGTACAGGTCGTCCTGTCGGTGCTGCTGGTACTAGCCGGGGTTATCTCCATCATCCAGGGCGCCGGACTCTTCTAAGGAGGAGAGATAAGAATGCAGAAAATATACCTTGAGCAAAGGACGCTAAATTGACTCTAGCCGAGAAGATAATGGCGGCTCACGCCAATAAGAAAAGGGTAAAACCCGGAGATTTCATAAACGTCCGGGTAGACCTGGTCATGGCCAACGACATTACCGCCCCCATCGCCATAAAAGAGTTCCAGAGAATCGGGGTAAAGCGGGTCTTTGACCGCAACAAGGTGGTAATGGTGCCCGACCACTTCGTGCCCAATAAGGACGTCGCCTCCGCCGAGCAGGCAAAGCTGATGCGGGAGTTCGCCCTCAAGCAAAAGATAGTCTACTTTGAAGTGGGGCAGATGGGTATTGAGCACGTGCTCCTACCCGAGCAAGGACTGGTGCTGCCCGGCGATTTGGTCATCGGGGCTGATTCCCATACCTGCACCTACGGTGCTTTAGGCGCCTTTGCCACCGGCATGGGCTCAACCGACATCGCCGCCGCCATGGCTACCGGTGATATCTGGATGAAGGTGCCGCCCACCATGAAGCTCATCTACCATGGGACACCGGGGGAATGGGTCAGCGGCAAAGACCTCATCCTCTATACCATCGGTCAGATTGGCGTCGACGGCGCCCTTTATTCGGCCATGGAGTTCACCGGCGAGGCTATAGACGCCCTATCCATGGACAGCCGATTTACCATGGCTAACATGGCTATTGAAGCCGGGGCTAAGGCCGGGCTCTTCAGGGTCGATAACAAGACACAGCTTTATGTAAAACCAAAAGCCCAGCGCTCATACCTGGTCTATGAGCCCGATGACGACGCTGAATACTCCAAGGTCATTGAGTATGATATCTCGGCTATCGAGCCCCAGGTTACCCTGCCCCACTCCCCGGCCAACGCCAGGCCGGTCAGTCAGGCAGGGAACGTAGAAATCGACCAGGTGGTAATCGGTAGCTGCACCAACGGCCGCATTGAGGACTTGAGAATTGCCGCCCATATACTGAAAGGGAAAAGCGTGCACCCCGGGGTGCGCTGTATTGTCATCCCCGGCTCCCAGCAGGTATACCTCGACGCCCTGGCTGAAGGGCTGCTAGAGACATTTATCAGAGCCGGCGCCGTGGTCAGCACCCCCACCTGCGGCCCCTGCCTTGGCGGACATATGGGAGTCCTGGCCGACGGCGAGAGATGCATCTCTACCACCAACCGCAACTTTGTCGGCAGGATGGGCAGCCCCAAATCAGAGGTCTATCTGGCTAACCCGGCGGTGGCCGCCGCCAGCGCCGTAATGGGCAAGATTGCAAGCCCAAACGAACTTTCTTAAAGGATATGACTCCCCTCCTAATGGGGGGATAAGGGGAGGCAAAAATAGGAGTCTAAGAGGGTGTTTATCTACC
>DUEC01000027.1 GCA_011176635.1 Dehalococcoidia bacterium
GCGTCCCCAAAGGCAAGCTTATTACCATCAACCACATCCGCGCCAGACTGGCCAAGAAGCACGGCGCCAGCATCGGCTGCCCGATAACCACCGGAATCTTCGCCTGGGTTGCCGCCAATGCCGCCGATGAAGACGCCGCCGAGGGCAAGCAGGATATTACCCCCTACTGGCGGACGCTTAAAGTCGGCGGGGTGCTCAATGAAAAATACCCCGGCGGGGTGGAAGCCCAGGCCAAGAAGCTGAAAGCCGAGGGGCACGCCATCGCGCCGGATAAGAAGGGCAAACCGAAAAAGGTCAGGGACTTTGAGAAGGCTTTAGTGGAGGCATAAAGGGGACTAAAAGGGGCTGCGCAAACTGTAAAATGAAACTAGCCTGTCCCGGAAGCGTTGGCTAAGGGATTTTTGAGAGGAGTTTGGGGAGGGGTGAAATATGCTGTTGGGAGGAGAATAATCATGCCGACTAAAGTATTGGACCCAAATAACTTAGGGCTAGATGAAGACTGGGCAGGGAATAATGCAGCTTTTCGGTGTCCTCATTGCCAACAAATCTTCCTTGTCAGTGGGAGTCGAATTCATGGTGGTGACAAAACCCATCCTTCTTCAAGAAAGTGCCCAAATTGTGGCAAGTCAACGGGGCGATGCACCATTCAGGGTAAGCAACAGGGGGGAAGCGCGAGCCTTGAGTGGTAATACTTTTGTTGCTTCGTTCACCTAAAAATAGGAGGCCGCTATCTCATGCTAAAAGGCAAAGTCCATAAATACGGGGCTAATGTTGATACCGACGCCATCATACCGGCGTGCTACCTCAGTATCTCCGAGCCGGCGGAGCTGGCCAAGCACAGCATGGAGGCTATTGATAAAGACTTCGTAAAGAAAGTCAAGCGGGGGGATATAATAATGGCCACCACCAACTTCGGCTGTGGCTCGTCAAGGGAGCATGCCCCGCTGGCCATAAAGGCGGCCGGTATCTCCTGTATAATAGCCAAGAGCTTCGCCCGCATCTTCTTCCGCAACTCCATAAACATCGGCCTGCCCCTGTTAGAGTGCGCCGAGGCGGTTGACAAGACCAAAGCCGGCGACACCCTGGAGGTTGACCTGGCTAAGGGCAAGATAAAGAACCTGACCCGGAAGAAAGAGTTCAAGGCAAACCCCTACCCCGATTTCATGGCGGCGCTTGTCTCTGCCGGCGGGCTTGTTGAATATACCAAAAAGAGACTGGTTAGGAGGAAAGCTTAGGTGCAATTTGAACTGGCAGTTTTACCCGGCGACGGCGTCGGACCTGAGGTTACTACCGAGGCAATCAAGGTCCTGGAGGCGGTAGGCAAGAAGTTCAGCCACAGCTTTAAGTTAAACTACGGGCTGGTGGGCGGCGTCGCCATTGACCAGGAAGGGACAGCCCTGCCTGAGGACACGCTGAAGATGTGCCGCGCTTCGGGGGCGGTGCTATTGGGGGCGGTGGGCGGCCCCAAGTGGGACGACCCCCAGGCTAAGGTCCACCCCGAAGACGGTCTGCTGGCACTGCGCAAGGGGCTGGGGCTTTTCGCCAACCTGCGCCCGGTCAAGGTCTCCCCGGTCCTGGTCGACTCAACAAATCTTAAGCCGGAGGTTATCCGGGGGGTGGACTTCATCTTTGTCCGGGAGCTTACCGGCGGGCTCTACTTCGCCCAACCCAAGAAACGCTGGCAGACGGCGAAAGGAAGAATGGCTACCGACTCCATGACCTACTCCGAGCAGGAGATTGAACGTATCGTCCGCGTCGGCTTTGAGCTGGCCAGGGGTCGGCGTAAAAAGCTGACCTCGGTGGACAAGGCCAACGTGCTTGAGTCCTCGCGCCTCTGGCGGCAGGTGGCGGTGGAAGTAGCCGGCAAATACCCCGATGTGGAGCTAGACCACATGCTGGTCGATGCCTGCTCCATGCGGATTATCCAGAACCCGGCCTATTTTGATGTGCTGGTCACCGAGAACATGTTCGGCGATATCCTCACCGATGAGGCGTCAATGCTGGCCGGCTCTATGGGGATGCTGCCCTCGGCCAGTCTGGCCGGGGTGCCTCAGGAAGGGACTAAGATATTCGGCATGTACGAGCCGATTCACGGTAGTGCTCCCCGTCGTGCCGGTCTGGATATGGCTAACCCTATTGCTATGATATTAAGCACGGCCATGATGCTGCGCCACTCTTTCGGCCTGGCCAAAGAAGCGCAGAGCGTTGAAACCGCCGTCGACGAGGTCTTAAGCGACGGCTACCGTACCTATGATATAATGGCTGAAGGCAAAACCAAGGTAGGGACGAAGCGGATGGGGGACTTAACTGCCGGGAAGGTGGGAGGCTAGAAATTGGCATCGGTTCAACTCTATGACACCACACTGAGAGACGGAGCCCAGAGTGAGGGCATATCATTCTCCGTGGTCGATAAGCTCAATATCGTCCAGAAACTGGATGAGCTTGGCATTCATTATATCGAGGGCGGCTGGCCCGGCTCCAATCCCAAGGACGCCGAGTTCTTTGAAAAAGCGCGCCATCTAACGCTTAAAAAGGCCAGGATTGTCGTCTTCGGCAGCACCCGCCGCCGTGATACCAAGGCGGAAAAAGACAAAAACCTGACCATGCTGGCTGACGTCGGAGTAAAGGTGGCTACTATCGTCGGCAAGAGCTCGGAACTGCAGGTCGCCCAGGTTTTGGAAACCTCCCCGGAGGAAAACCTGAGCATGGTCGCCGACTCCATAAAATACCTCAAAGGCAAAGGGCTTACCGTCTTCTTCGACGCCGAGCACTTCTTTGACGGCTTCAAGGCTAACCCCGAATACAGCCTGAAGGTTGTTGAGGTGGCGGCCCAGGCCGGTACTGACGTCGTGGTCCTCTGCGATACCAACGGCGGCGCCATGCCCACTGAGGTAACGGCCGCCGTTAGTGCCGCTAAAAAGCAGACCAGGGTGCCGCTGGGCATCCATGCCCACAATGACGGTGAGATGGCGGTAGCCAACAGCCTGGCGGCGGTAAGCGCCGGGGTCACCCAGGTACAGGGCACCATCAACGGCTACGGCGAGCGCTGCGGCAACGCCAACCTCTGCTCCATCATACCGGCCCTCAAGCTCAAGATGGGCATCGACTGTATCAGCGACGAGCAGCTGTCCAAACTAACCGAGGTCGCCCACTACGTCAGCGAGGCGGCCAACCTGGCCCCCAATCCTTTCTCGGCCTACGTAGGAGCCAGCGCCTTCAGCCACAAGGCCGGCTATCACATGGATGGAATGACCAAATGGGCCGATGCCTACCAGCATATTGACCCGCAGAAGGTGGGCAACCTCCAGAGGACGGTGGTCTCCGAGCTTTCCGGCAAGCGAAACATCGTCTACAAAGCCAAGGAGGTCGGGGTAGACCTCTCCTCAAGCTCCAAAGAGACGCAGGAGCTGTTGCAGCGCGTCAAGCTCCTGGAGAGCCGCGGCTTCCAGTACGATAATGCCGAGGCGTCCTTCGAGCTATTGATTCATCGGGCCAAGCCGAATTACCAGCCGCCGTTTGAACTGGTCGATTTCATGGTAGTGGTGGAGAGGAGACGGCGCCCGCCCAGCCAGAAAAGCCCGGAGGAGATGCTCTCCGAGGCGATACTGAAGGTAAAGGTAGACAGCGAGGTAATACATACCGCCGCCGAGGGTAACGGTCCGGTCAACGCCCTTGACCAGGCGCTGCGCAAGGCGCTGCTGCAGTTCTATCCCAGCATAGCCTCCGTGAAGCTGGTTGATTACAAGGTCAGAATCCTTGAAGAAAGCATCGGCACCGGCGCTTTAGTTCGGGTGCTTATTGAGTCCACCGATGGTGTTGAGGAATGGCGAACGGTCGGCGGCTCAACCAACATCATAGAAGCCAGCTGGCTGGCTCTAGCCGATAGCCTGGAATACTGGCTATTAAAGCAAAAGGGAGTTAAATAAGAAATGGACGACAAGGTAGAAGTTAAACCGACCTGGGGCCTGGCCTGGGGTTTGTTCTGGAGAATGTTGCTTATCTATCTCGGGCTATCTTTTATAGTCTGGCTGATTCTATTCATAGTGTGTCTGGCGATTAGCACCACCTTTACGCCCTGGTAACCAGGGTCAAGCAAAAGCTGGACTACCCAGCGTCTTCTACTCGGTCTTGGTCCAGAAGTCCAGGCTCAAGTACTTCCAGCCACCGTCAGCCAAAACGGCCACTACATTGCCCTCACCCATCTCAGCGGCAATCTTAAGCGCCTGATAGGTTACCGCCCCGGAAGACAAGCCGGCAAAAACGCCTTCCTTCTTTAGCAGCTGCCTGGTAACTTCAGCCGCCTGCTGGCTGCTAACCATGGCCTTATCGGTGACAAGGGCTGAGTCCCAGAAAGGCGGCGGCTCATCCCCGAGGCACTTCAAGCCCTGGATGCTATCGCCCGGTGGCGGCTCGACACCGACCACCCTGATATCGGGGTACTTCTCCCTCAGCCGGCGGGCAACCCCGATTACCGTCCCGCCAGTGCCGACACCGGCAACCAGCACGTCAATCTTATCATAGGGGAAATCACCCATTAGCTCGACGGCGGTAGTCTCGTAGTGAGCCAGCGGGTTGGCCGGATTGGAGAACTGGTCGGGTATAAAGTATTTTTTGTCTTTAGCCGCCAGCTCCCTCGCCTTGTCAATAGCCGCCCCCATTCCGTAAGCCCCCTTGGTAAGGATAAGCTCGGCGCCAAAGATCTTAAGCAATTGCTGCCTCTCCAGGCTCATACTATCGGGCATAACGATGGTGACCCGGTAGCCCTTCTTGCGCCCCAGCCAGGCCAGGGCTATGCCGGTATTACCACTGGTGGCTTCAATGATAGTCTTCTCCTCAGTCAGCTCTCCGCTCTGCTCCGCCTTCTCTATCAGGTATTTAGCCACCCTGTCCTTGAGGCTGGCGCTCCCCCCGGGGTTCTGCCCTTCAAGTTTGGCCAGGATTTTCACCTTTTTGCCGGGACTTAAGTTACCAAGCTCCACCAGCGGGGTGTGCCCCAGAGCGTTAACAACATTTTTGAAATACATCTTCCTATCCTTTAACGACACCGATTGGTCTTGTTTTAGCCACCTTAAGCGAGATGCCGGCCTTATGGGTTATGTCAACCACTTCACTGACATCTTTATAGGCTTCAGAGGCCTCCTCAGCCAGCGAAGCCATGCTGCCGGTTTTAACCGTAATCCCCCGGGCGGCCAGCGAGCGGGCAACATCAACCCCCCGCAGACTGCGCCTGGCTGCCGCCCGACTCTGCACCCTGCCGGCGCCATGGCAGGTGGAGCCAAAGGTCTCCTGCATCGCCGCCTCCGTGCCCAGGGCTACATAGGAAAAGCGCCCCATATCCCCGGGAATGAGAACCGGCTGACCTATATTCCGATAGACATCGGGTATATCGGGGTGCCCGGCGGGAAAAGCCCGGGTTGCCCCCTTGCGATGAACGCAGAGCTTCTGCTTCTTGCCGTCAATGGTATATTCCTCTATCTTGGCGATATTATGGCAGACATCGTAAATCTGCCTCATGCCCAGCTCCTCCTGGCTTTTAGCGAAGACCTTAATAAAAGACTCCCTCGCCCAGTGCAGAATGAACTGCCGGTTAGTCCAGGCATAGTTGGCGGCGCAGGCCATAGCCGCCAGGTAGTCCTCTCCCTCCGGCGAGCTTATCGGGGCGCAGGCAAGCTGGCGGTCAGGCAGGCTGATGCCGTATCTCTTTACCGCCTCCCCCAACAGCCCGACATAGTCGGTGCAGACCTGGTGGCCAAAGCCCCTGGAGCCGGTGTGTATCAGCAACAGCACCTGCCCCACCTCCTCAATACCCATCGCCCTGGCCGCCTTACGGTCAAAGAGCTCGTCCACCACCCCCACCTCCAGAAAGTGGTTGCCCGAACCCAGCGTCCCCAGCTGCGGGATACCCCGCTTCTTAGCCCTGCTGCTGACCTTGTCCGGCTTAGCCCCCTTCATACAGCCCGACTCCTCGGTAACGATAATATCCTCCGCTAGACCGTAGCCCTTCTCCACCGCCCAACGGCTGCCCTGCACCATAACCTCGTCCAGCTCCTTCTCGCTGGCCCTTATCTTGCCCTCTGAACCCACTCCGGAGGGAATATTGAGGAAAAGCTCGTTTACCAACCGCTCAATCTTGGCCCTCACCTCTTCCTCGGTGAGGTTAGTCCTCACCAGCCGGACACCGCAGTTGATATCAAAGCCGACGCCGCCGGGCGATACCACCCCGTCCTTCACCCTGGTCGCCGCCACCCCACCTATGGGGAAGCCGTAGCCCCAGTGAATATCAGGCATGGCCAGCGAGTTGCGGACTATGCCGGGGAGAAAAGCCACGTTAGCCACCTGCTGAAAGACCTGCTCCTCCCAGATATGGGAGAGCATGGCTTCGCTGGCGAAGATAAGACCGGGCACGGTCATGCCCTGCTTATAGCTGGTCGGTATCTCCCAGCGATAGTCGTCTATCTTCTTTAGTACTCCCTGCCAGGGGGCTGCCATTTTCAACCTCGATTAGATATCAAATAATACCTGAACCCTAAAGCCATCATTTTTCTCCACCTTGAGCATGTGGTAGGTGGCTGCCTTGACCTCTGTTTTTAGCCTGTGCCTGGAGCTATCCGCCTTCTCTCCATAGCCTCTGGCTTTTAGATGGGTATTATTCAACCGGGTAATATCAAAGCGCTTGAAGATAATACCCTCGGTGTCAAAGCGATAGACCAGCTCGTTCAGCCAGGCCACCAGCAGGCTCTCCTCGTCGCTGGCTGTCAGCTCTATATCCTGACGGGTCACCTCCTCCACGTCATCAAGCTCGGCTATCAGGCTGAACAAGCCCCTAGCCGCGTTGGCAAACGCCTGGCGCAGGTCAGCGCCATAGGCGATTATACCGACATCGGCGGTATGGTCTAAGATTTCAAAGTCTTTATCCATAGGCATTAGTTATTTGGCAGGAATTCTACGCTAATATATAAACCTCGACTTTAAGGGAAAATAATATCTACATACCCCTCTTCCTCAAATTCACGTTCCCCCTCTTCACTCCAAGACTCGAAGACCTCATAAACTAACCTAAGCCTAACCGGTTCCACATCCTCAGGCACCTCAAATATGAACATCCCTTCCGCTCCCTCGGGTAACTCGAATTGGTATTCAGGAACACTCCACCCGATCGTCCAGCTACACTGCATTCCTTTGTACCCTTGGTATTCGCCCCCCAAGTCATCAACGAGAGTGGAGCCGGTGCCGCTATCAAAATGTCCGTCAGTTATGTGTACAATTGTCACATAAACAAAGATAAAGTCATACCCTTCTTTTGGCTCGCTTCCTTCAAATCCTCTCCACGCTAGTCCGGTTAGTTCTTCTGGCCATACGTTAGTCCTCTCCACATCATCTAGGCCAAAAGTAATTCGTCCATCATCACTGGTAAATTGAAGCTCACCAGACGGAGGCGTTGTCGTTTCCTCGGGTGGCGGGGTTGTTGTTTCCTCACCGTCCTCAGTCGGCGGCGGGGTTGTCGTTTCCTCCCCGTCACCAGGCGGCGGGGTCGTCGTCTCCTCGCCATCACCGGGCGGAGGCGTTGTCGTTTCTCCGCCATTACCGTCACAAGCAACGGCTCCCATACCTACCAACAGGACCAGGACTGTCAAAAGCGCTATGGCTAATATCTTTACTTTCTTCATCCCCTACCCTCCTCTAAAATTATTTTAGCCAAGCAGGTCTTTTAATGTAGTCCGTATTTATATAGTTGTCAATGCTTAAATGGGCTTCCTAACACGCTGGCGCAAGCACGCTTTTCCCCTCCGCGGCGTACCGTATCTTGAGTATTTCCCCAATCAGTCTCGGTTAGCGCTGGTAGATGCCGATAAGCTCAGCCTGGTCTAATATGTGGCCCTCCATGGCATTTACCACCTGTGCCTTGCTTGCCCCGCCAGATAGGTCTAGGGTTATGTCCAAGGCATAGACGACAAAGTGAAAATGGTGCGGGCTACCCGGCGGTGGGCAGGGGCCGGCATAACCAATCGTGCCGAAGCCATTCCTGCCCTGCGCTGCCCCGTTCGGCAACTGGGCGGTGGTTGGTATCGCCTCCTCCAGCCCGAGGGCGTCGGCCGGGATATTAAAGATTATCCAGTGGGTGAAGGTGCCTTCCACCGCATCGGAGTCCTCCACTATCAGGGCAAAAGACTGGGTCCCTGCAGGCACACCGCTCCAGCTAAGCGCCGGCGATATGTCCTGCCCGATACAGGTATACTGGACCGGTATCGTTCCACCTTCCTCAAAGGCTGCGCTTACAATCTCCATCTCCACCTCCTCGGTAGGCGGCGGGGTCGTCGTCTCCTCGCCGTCCTCGGTCGGCGGTGGGGTTGTCGTTTCCTCACCGTCTCCAGTCGGCGGCGGGGTCGTCGTCTCCTCGCCATCACCGGGCGGAGGCGTTGTCGTTTCTCCGCCATTACCGTCACAGGCAACGGCTCCCATGCCTACCAGCAGTACTAAGACTGTCAAAAGCGTCACCGCTAAAATCCTTACTTTCTTCATCTTCTAACCCTCCCTTCCCGATAAATTATATCATCTACAATGACAAAGGCAAGCCTTCCAATTGTTTAGTAGCCCAAGATTGCTTACTTTATTTAATCGGGTGTTTAAGAGGGGCGCCAGCCCCTCTTTTCATCTCGTTCCCTCTCCCCTTGCCAAGGGGAGAGGGATAAAGGGTGAGGGGTTAATAAACAATCACTTTGAGGCTTGTTTGACTATCTAGTATAATATAGGTAAGAATGGGTTTAAGAGGACTTTATATGGCTGACATCAAGAGCGCCCGCGAGATAGCGCAGGAAAAGATAGAGAAGATAGGCGAAGCCACGCCTGAAGAGCGCCTGAGGTGGAAACATGTCCCCGAAGGGGAAAAGCTGGCGGCTAAGTACCTGAAGCAAAACCTGAACCTGAGCGCCGAACTGAGTAATTACGAAGAAAGCGTGGCCGGCTATATCAAAGAGGGGGCAGCCGATATACTGCTCCGGAACATCAACCTGCCCGGCAACGACATCGCCAAGAAGAACAACAAAAAGGCAATGGAGGGCATAAAGAGCTTAAAGAAAGACAAGGTGGGCGTGGAGAACATCTACAGCAAGATGAGAAACATCTTCAACCACTACGCCGAGCAGGGCGAACAGCAGAGAAGGCAGGCTTACCAGCAGTTAAAGACCGAGTTCGAAGCCAAGGTCCAGCAGGCGCTCCAGCAGCAGATGGGCTCGGCGGCAGGGTTCAAGATAGACGTGGAAAGACAGCCCCAGTTCCAGGAGGAGTGGCACCAGCTGTTAGCCCAGCTGGACGGGCAATACATCGTACTTCTCAACGAGTACAAGCAGGAGCTAGCGGCTATAGCCTAAAACCGATGAAGGGCAACCCGATGAACATTGATGACGAGAGGATTAGAGAAGCCGTCAAGCAGACCGAGATATTAAGGCCGCCCAAGCGGAGCCTGGCTACCTTCGGCACGACCAACATATACTACTACCTGGTCACCGAACCGGTCTACTCCGAGCTAATCAAGACCGCCGCCGAGACCGTGATTAGAGAAGGCAGGGTAATCGCCGAGAGACCAAAGATTGTAACCCCCTTCTACCTATCGCGGCTGGAAGGGTTCAGCCTGGAGGCGAGGCAGTACTTCGATGGCCTGATTAAGAACTATGGCTCCAACGCCCCCGGCCTGTTTTATACCTACAAGAACGAAGCCAAGGAGCTTTCTATTGTTTCTGATAACCTGCTGGCGGTAGTCGCCAAGCTCAACGACGACATTGATAGGCGCGGCGACCCGCTGACCTCTATCATCAGGGGGCAGGACGAGCTCTGGGATGTATCCTTGATGAAGTTCATCTACGAAATGACCCAAAGCTCTCTGCCCGATAACATTTCGCAGCTGGAGACCAGAGGCCTACTGGATGTAGACTCCAGCGGCATTCCGGCCGACACCAGGATAAGGATTAACGAGCTTTTTAATATGGTCGCCAGAGGCGAGTTTGAACCCAGCGAGCTAAAAAAAGAACTCGACCGCTGGGGCCTCTTTGAGGAATACGAAGACAGGTTCTTTGCCATCTTCAAGAAGGGGCGTTAAAGATAGGAGCGCGTTTAAGTGGACTATGAGCAGGTGATAGTAAGACCCCCCAGCGAAGCCAACAGCCTTCTGCTGCCGGTGACCTACGGCTGTTCCCATAACAAGTGTACCTTCTGCGGCACCTACACCGGGGTCAAATTCAGGATAAGGCCCCTGGAAGACATCAAGAAGGACATCGACAAGGCAGCCCAAAATTACAGTTGGAGCCTGCGGCGGGTATTCCTGGAAAACGGAGACGCCCTGATTGCCCCCCAGGCCAGGCTGGTGGCGGTGCTGAAATACCTCAACGAGAAGTTCCCCCATTTAGCTAAGATTGGCACCTATACCACCCCCCAGGCGGCACTGATAAAGAGCCTCGATGAACTTAAAGAACTAAAGCGGCTGGGGCTCACCATTGCCTACATGGGCGTTGAGAGCGGCGACGAGGAAATACTGGAGAAAATTAACAAGGGGGCCACCTACGACCAGATAGTGGAAGCGGGGAGAAAGATAAAGCAGGCCGGCATCACCCTCTCGGTGACGGTAATACTGGGGCTGGGCGGCATTGAGGGCAGCCGGAACCATGCCCTGAAGACCGCCTGTATACTCTCCGATATCGACCCTGATTTCGCCGGCGCCCTGACCATAATACTCGTCCCCGGCACTCCCCTGCACCGGGACTGGGAAGAAGGCAGGTTCCAGCTTATCTCGCCCTTCCAGTCTTTGGAAGAGCTGAAACTAATAATCGAGAACTCTCAGTTTAGCAACTGCTTCTTCACCGCCAACCATGCCTCTAACTACCTGCCGATTAAGGCAAGGCTGCCCCGGCAGAAGGCAGAGGTGCTCAAGCTTATTGACGAGGTCCTGACCACGAAAGATATGTCCCGGCTCCGCCCCGAGTTCATCCGGGCTCTATAGAAAGGGATGGTTTAAGGCGTGAAAATATCGGTAATTGAAGCCAGAGACCTCGCCGAGGCCTGGTTTCTCTGCCTTCGCAAAACCCTGACCGAGGGCTTTGAGTATAAGATTGACCGCGGCAGCTACGCCGGTCAGCGCCGCAAGGAACTTGACCTGGTGGTGGTGCAGGTCAGCAATCCGGCAACCAGACCTATTATTCCCTCCACACCGCAGGGCGTGCCGCCGCCTACATCCATGGAATACATGGAGAGCTACCTCCCCTACCTTATGACCGCCCATAAAAGGGAAGGCGAGCAGTATACCTACGGTCAATACCTGGAGGCGCAGATACCCAAGGTAATCGAAATGTACAAGCAGGACGGCTACGATACCAATCAGGCTTTTATGGCCGTGGGAGACGCCAGCTCCATAGAACTTGACGACCCCCCCTGCCTCAGGGCCATAGACACCAGGATCCGCGATAATAAACTCAAGTTCATCGTCTATTTCCGCTCCTGGGACCTGTGGGCTGGCTTTCCCTCGAACCTGGCCGCTATTCAGCTTTTGAAAGAATACATGGCCGCGGAGATAGGGGTTGAAGACGGCGAGCTCCTGGCCATGAGCAAGGGCCTGCACCTCTACGAATACTCCTGGGAGCTGGCCAGGGCTACCGCCAGAATTAGTTAGGAGGCAAGAGCCGATGAAGGACATTGTATCAAAAGAGGTACTGGCCAAGTTCCCCGATTATATTCGGGGGGTGGTCATCGCCAGGGGGGTCGATAACCACGGTGAAAACCAAAAGCTGATTGAGCTATTGAGCCAGATGGTGGAAAAGGCTACCCATGATGAGTCCCTGCAGGAGATTAAGAGCCACCCCCGCATAGCCAACTGGCGGCAGGCTTATACCGACTTTGGCACCAACCCCAATAAGTTCTACTGCTCAATAGAGTCGCTGGGACGGCGCGCCCGGCGTGGCGACCAGCTGCCCTATATCAACACCCTGGTAGCCCTGTTTAACTACTTCTCCCTCAAACATATGGTGCCCAGCGGCGGCGACGACCTGGAATCGGCTGACGGCGACCTGCGCCTCACCCTGGCTAAGGGCGATGAGCCCTTCACCCCGCTGAACTCGGAGACCGTTGAGTACCCGCCGGCGGGCGAGGTAATCTATGTCGATAATTCCAGGGTAATGTGCCGGCGCTGGAACTGGAGGCAGGGCGACCATACCAAGCTTTCCCCAGAGACGGCCAATGTGGCCATAAACGTGGACTGCTTACCGCCGGTGGCTAAAGGGGAGGCTAAAGCCATAACCAGTGAGCTGGCCGACTTGGTCCGTGAGTTCTGCGGCGGCGAGGTAAAATGCCTCTTCCTTGATGCCAGCCAGAACGAGGCAGAGATATAGGTTAATCTCCATAAAAGCTCAGGCCCAGCATCTTGGGGCCGGTAATCAATGCCGCTACGGGCTGGGTTTCGCGGAGGAGGACCTCGGCGCAATCAAACTCCTCACTGAGCATCTGCCCTAGCTTCTCAGCTTCACCAGCCGAATTGGTATGATCCACCGAAAAATGCATTTTGTCACCGGGCTTTGACCTCCGCCGGACTATTTCCAAAAGGTGCTTTATCGCCTTGGGCCTGGTCCTAATCCTAGTTACCGGTTCAACTATCCCTGTCGAGGTTGACACCTCAACAATTGGCTTTATGCTCAATACATTGCCCATCAAAGCCCTCCCCCGCCCCACACGCCCACTCTTAGCCAGATAGGAAAGCGTATCGAAGAGGACAACACAGTTGACCTTGTTCCTGACCTCGCTAGCGGCTTTGATAACCTGGTCCATGTCCTTGCCCTCGGCAGCGGCCCTGACCGCCGCCAGCACTATCAGACCAAAACTACCCATCGTCGTCCTAGAGTCAAATATCTCAATATTGACCTTGGGCAGCTCTTTCCGAGCCATTTCCTTAGCCATGGTGGCTGACTTAAAGCACATGCTCATCTCTGATGATACCGTTACGCAAAGAATACTATCCACCTTCTTCTGGCTCAGCTTACGGTAAAAGCTGAGGTAATCAGCCGGCGACGGCGCTGAAGAGGTTGGGAACTTATCTGCCTTATCGATTAACTCGAAAAGTTGTGACGCCTCTTTTAAGTCTATCCGGTCCCGGTAAGTATTATCGGAGAAAACAGACAGTAAGGGGATCATGCTAATTTCATATTTCTGAACCAGTTCTTCGGGGATGGAAGCCGCTGTATCAGCAATGAAACCTACCTTAGCCATTTTGGTTCTACCTCCAAAATAATTCAGTCGAAGTAAATCTTAAGCCGTTTTAGAAGACACAGCCTTACCAGTATCGCTTACCCCCATAAGCATAGTTACCGTGGCCGAAAAGTCTCTCCAATCAGCCAACCTGTTAGCCAAAAACTGCTTGCCCTGCTCGGTTATCCGGTAATACTTCCTGGAATGACTCCTAGCAGTCCGCTGCCAGCGGCTCTTTATCAGCCCCTTAATCTCCAGCCGCCGTAGCGCCGGGTAAATGGTCCCCCCTTTGAACCTGAAATAGCCAGTAGTCCTTCTCTCCAGCTCCTTGATAAGGTTATAGCCGTAGGTCTGCACTTCGTTAATCAAGTAAAGAAGCGCCATCTCGGTCAGCCCTTTTTTCAGTTGCTCGATGTATTGCCTTTTCATGGGTTATATCGTTATCCTATCTACATAGTATTACTACCTATTTTACCACAAGCAATTAACCTGTCAATACTTAAATGGGGGAATAGGGTTAGTCCTTAACCTTTATATTGAGATAGAGGTCGCCGTGTTTTTGACCCTTCTTCTTGCCCATGCCCCTGAGCCTGATTTTAGTCCCCGTCTTGACTCCCGGCGGTATCTTGACCATCAGCTTCTTTTTCCGCCCGTCTCTCTTAAAAGCGACCTGCCTCTCGCCCCCGCTGGCAGCCGCGGCCCGGGAAATCTCCAGCTCCATGTGCCGGTCAAACTGCCCTGGCGGCTCAAATTCAACGCCGAGGAGCCGGCGCAGGGCAAACCGGCCGACCTTAAAAGCCGCCTTGGAAAGCAGCCTTTCCATCCAGCTCGGCTTATAGGTGGAGACGGCGCTTTCGGAGGGATAGCCCGACTGATAGGCTCTCTGCCCCGCCCCACCCGGGGCGGTATAGAAGCGGAAGGCGAAGCCCCTCCCCCCGAAAAACACCCGGTTGAGAAACTCGGGGTCGAACCTGAGACCGGCTTGGGCGAACATCCGATTGAGCTCGTCGACCGTAGCCGGGTTGGAGAAGATATCGCGGAAAATGTCCTGCTGGGAGTAGCCACCGTCATAACCAGCGCCGGCAAACTGCCCCTTGCGGGCTAAGTCATACTGCCGCCTTCTGTCCTCGTCGCCGAGCACCCCGTAAGCCTCGTTTATCTCCTTAAAGCGCTCGGCGGCTTGCTGCTCATTGCCGGGATTGGTATCGGGGTGATGCTTGAAAGCCAGCTTGCGGAAGGCTTTCTTTATCTCTTCCTGGCTGGCGTTCTCGCCAATGCCCAGTATCTGGTAATAGTCTTTCATATCGTTTCTCTGGCTAACAATTAGCCTCCGGGTATGGTAGGATTATTATAGCATCGAAAACCTTTGATAGCGAAGCCTCGGGGGACTTAAAGTGGACCAGACCGATTCCATCTCAGAGATGATTCTAAGGTCAAAAAGGCTGGTGGTCTTCACCGGGGCCGGCATCAGCACCGAATCGGGCGTTGCCGATTTTCGCAGCCCGGGGGGAATCTGGGAGCGGTTCGACCCCAACGAGCTTAACTACCAGAGCTTTCTGGCTAGCGAGGAAGGCAGGGAGAAGTACTGGCAGTTCTCTCGTGTCCTCTGGACAGAGATAGCCAAGGCCCAACCCAATGCCGGTCACCATGCCATCGCCGAGCTACACCGCCTGGGCAAGCTGGAGTGCCTGATAACCCAGAATATAGATAGTCTGCATCAAAAGTCCGGCGTCCCCGAGGAAAAGATAATCGAACTGCACGGCACGCTCAAGTGGGTCAACTGCCTGGAATGCGGGCAGAGATACCCCAGGGAGCAAATCCAGGCCAGGCTTGACTCCGGTACCAAGGTGCCGCGGTGCGATAGCTGCCAGGGCATCATGAAGCCGGCCACCGTTGCCTTCGGCCAGCCGATGCCCGAAGAAGAGACCCGCCAGGCGGAAGCGGCCGCTGCCGCCTGCGACCTGTTTCTATCGGTCGGCTCATCGCTGGTGGTCTACCCCGCCGCCCAGATGCCCTTAATCGCCAAGGATAACGGCGCCAGACTGGTTATCATCAACCTGACGCCGACCCCTCACGACCACTATGCCGATATCGTAATCCAGGAAAAGACCGGCCCGGCGCTGTCCCGGATAGCCAAAAAGGTAAAGGCGCTCTTAAGTTGAGACTGAAATTAGTCTTTATAAGCCTGCTGTTGCTCTGCCTGCTCGGCGCGGGCTGTTCTTCCGCACAGGACTTCGATAGCCACCTCAACTCAATCGTGGACCCCTATCGCTTCAACTGGGTGATGTGGGAGCTTGAGTCTTTATGCTATGAAATCGGGCAGTGGTTTTCCGGGGACAGTGTAGAACCCGAAGACCAACCGGCCACGGTAATAGAGTATTTCGAGCTGGGGGAGCAGATAAGAAGCCTGGAATGGGAGATAGCCACCGTCGGCGCCGGCAATGAAGAGGGGGACTTAGCCGCGCTTGAGGCCGAGCTGGAGAGCCTGCAAGAGCAAAGGGCGGCTCTAACCAGCAGTGTCGAGAGGATAATAGCCAGCCAGATAAGAGAGGTCCTGGCCGAGCAGGGCATCTTCCACCCGGCCTATCAATATATAGGGCTGGAGATTAGCTTCCCGCCGCTGAACTTCAGGCTGGGTGAACTGCCCCACCTGCTGGTGGTTTCGCCCCGGGAGAGCATAGAGAGCATGAGGGAGATAGCCCTCAGAGCCGACCTCGCCCTGGAGGAAATAGAGAGCATTGAAGAGCAGGTCGATGAACTGGGCGTCTCCGCCCTGGTGGTGAGGCTGGGCGGTGCCGGGGCGCTGTATCCCACACTGGTCACCGACAACGCCAGCCTGCAGTTCACCATCAACGCCGCCGTCGAGGAATGGCTGCACCAATACCTGGCCTTCAAGCCGCTGGGCTTTCTCTACATACTTGACCTTCTCGGCATATCCCGAAACTATGAAATCGCCACCATGAACGAGACCCTGGCCAGCATGGTCAGCGACGAAATCGGCGCCATCGTCTTGGAAAGATACTACCCCGAATACGTCAATAACGGCCAGCCCCAAGACGGTGGAGGGTTTGACTTCAACCAGGAGATGAGGGAGATAAGAATAACCGTCGACCAATACCTGGCACAGGGAGAGACGGAGCTGGCCGAGGAATACATGGAGGAGAGGCGGCAGTACCTAGCCTCAACGGGCTATTACATCAGAAAGCTGAACCAGGCCTATTTTGCTTTTTACGGCGCCTATGCCGACAGCCCGACCTCCGTCAGCCCCATCGGGGCCGAGCTCAGAGAGCTAAGGGAGCAAAGCGCCTCACTGGGGGACTTCCTGGAAACGGTCGCCGGCATGAGCAGCCGACAGGAGCTAAGCGATATATTAAGCGAGAGCCAATAGTACCAAAGGTGGATGTTAAGATGCCTTATCCTGACTTTACCTTAACGCGGATACTGCAGAAAGCCATTCTCAATAGCCGCCCGAACCTCATCGTTGAGCCGGCCGTTGCCATTGGTATCGGTCACCATATTGAAAAGCAGTGCCGCCAGCCCGCTGACATGGGCGCAGGCGAAAGAAGTGCCGCTCTTATAGCCGTAGTCGTTATCGGGCAAGGTGGAGTAGATATTAAAGCCAGGAGCAGCCACGTCCACCCAATCGCCGTAGTTTGACAGCGGCGCCAGGGTATCATCCTCGGTGGTAGCCGCCACGGCGATACAGTTTTCATAATAAGCGGGATAGACCGGCGACGAACTGCCGTCATTACCAGCGGCAGCGATAATCACCGCTCCCCTGTCCCAGGCATAATTTATGGCTTCCTCCAGCTCCGCTGAAGGCCCTCTAAGCTCAATGCTGATATTGATGACGCTGGCCCCATTATCAACGGCCCAGATGATGCCCGTGGCCAGGGTTGACGCCTGACACAGACCACCGTCGCCAGCCACCTTGATATTCATCAGCCAGCTCTCCGGCGCCATACCGGCAATGCCCAGACCGTTATCACTGTAAGCGGCGATAATACCGGCTACGTGAGTACCGTGCCCGTAAACGTCGCCTGAGGTCGGACTGCCACTAAAATTAATCTCAATTATCACCTTGCCGGCCAGGTCTTCGTGGTCTGGGTCGATGCCGGTATCGAGGACTGCCACCACTACTCCAGAGCCCCCGCTGGCGGTCTGCCACAAATCAATTATCTGAAGCTGGCCAAGCGCCCACTGGTTAGCCAGATAGGGGTCGTTGGAGATTCTTGCCTCAGATTGGTCAGGCATGGCCGCAGCGGCAGGGCTGCCGTCACCAGAAGTAAGCGCCCCGGCTTGGGCCGCCGGCGTAAGCCTTGCCGTATTGCCGCTGGTCGCCAGGGTACCGACGCCCAGTCCTCCGACTGAGATTACCAGGTAGCTGACGACTAATACTATAAATAATGGAACGGTGAACTTTAATGTCTTCATCTATCATTATATCTATCACAGCCCAAGCCTCACAGGAATAGCTAGATAGTCTCAAAGTGGGGGGGCAATTAGTAATGTGACTGGCGTCATAGCCCTTTTGGTACTTTTTTCGCCTGCTGACCTAATACTGGTGTGGGTAAAATAGGGAAAGGATAGGATAAGTAGTCTTGACAACTACCATTTGATGGAGTACTATTTACCCAATACTATTTACCTATAGTACTGGTAAAATGAAAATTCTGGGCTGGCTAGTCACAGCAGTGCTGGCTTTAATCGTTGCTGGCTTTCTCTTTGTGTACTTCTCACCCGACTACGATATGCGCCTGGTGAGGAGTGAGAGTATGCGGCCAGCCATCAATATGGGGGACATGGTAATCACCGGTCCCGTAGGTGGAGAGGTCGAACCAGGGACCATCATAACCTATCAGCGTGGGGAAGAGCTGGTCACCCACAGGGTGCTCTCGGTTGACGGTGACACCCTGGTGACCAAGGGTGACGCCGTGGAAGACCCCGACCCCTGGCCGGTTACCCTCTCAGATGTCGAGGGTGTTTACCTCTTCAAGCTTCCCTATGTCGGCTATCTAGCCAATTTCATCGGCACCAAGCTTGGTTGGTTCTTAGTGATTATTCTTCCCGCCACAGCGCTGGTGGCTCTCATTGTCAGAGATATCTTCAAAGAGCTGGGACGCAATAAAGAGCCGGAGCGCAGTCCGGAAAAAATAAATCGTCAACCGGAAAAAGTAACCCCAAAAAGGGAGGTGATGCCTAAAGACCTGTGGGACTGATAAAACCTTTAAAGGCAGACTAACAAATTACAGGAGGAATAAGAGAAGTTGAAAAAGATAATTGGATTGACAATAGCAATTTTAGCCATAATCGGATTGGTTGTTGGCGGCACCCTTGCTTACTTCACTGATACCGAGACCAGCACCGACAACACCTTTACCGCGGGGACAATTGACATTGACGTCAACGGTGAAAATCCCTGGGAAGGTGAAGGCTATTTCACTATTGAGGACATGAAGCCCTGCGCTGTCGAGCTCATAGACTTCACCATTACCAATGTGGGTGAGAATGAAGTCGATGTCTGGAAGCATCTGGATGTGACTGGCTTCAATACTGGAATAACAGTTTATCCTGACCCTTCTAGCGGGCCGGTCTCTTCAGAGCCTGAATATCTGGCTGAAGGTGCGGTGTATGACCCTGTAACTTTAACATGGGATGACACTTACTTTTCAGCAATCGATGACATCAGCCAAGTCATCAATTATGACCTCACAGTGGATGGTGTGGTAATTATTGACGAAACAGACGATGTACAGATGGCCGACATCGATTGCTGCTGGATATACCTCGGGGTAATACAGCCGGGAGCAAGCATGGAGGTAACCCAGAGCTATCACATGCAAGGCGATACCGGAAATGAGTATCAGGGCGATGTTGTGGAATTCACCATTGAGCTCTTTGCCCAGCAGACAGTAGGCTGTCCGCCACCTCCAGGCACTGAATGTGATCTTTACGGAAAGCCTTTCCTGGATTACATTGACATTGACAGTACGTCTAGCATGAGCGCTCACAATGCTTGGGGATGGTTCCCTGACCCAGGAGTAGGGAATTACGGCCTTCGAGATGGTGGTTCCTCCATTGCCATGATTGGCGGGGATGATGATGGTGGTGGTACCTGTGATATGGATGAGAATGATGCCACCTTTGAAATGAATGCTTGCGCAGAGACGGCCAATAACCTGGTTATCAGACACCTTGACGGTTCAGCTAACGACTCGTTCGATATCTATGTAGATGGTGTTTACGTGACCAACTATGTCGGCGGCACAATACCGGGTGAAGTTTGGGTTACAACAACCTTCCCTCTCGGCGCCCAAGCCTTTACCGGTCAAGCAACGATAAGGTTAGTCATTACCGGAAACTATCCCTGGCCTAGCTGTCTGACATACGGACAAGGTGCGGTTAACTGGGCATATATTACAAAGTAGTAAGACGGGATTTAAGAATCTTAAGGATTTAATGTAGACAGGGTGGTGGGGTGAGAGAGGTTTCACCCCACCAGAGACCTGTTATAATGAGAGCTTAAAGCGATAGCGTAAGCTATAGCGGCAAGCAGGTATAGCTATGAATAGAATGCTGAAAGAAAGGAGGTGCCATAAATAATGAAGAAGGTTTTAGTCCTCTCATTAGCTCTTATCCTCCTGCTGGGGATAATGAGCAATGGCACCTCCAGCTATTTCAGTGACACCGAGACTGGCTCTGGTACCATATGTGCCTGGCTAGGCTGCCCGCCTGGAAGTATGATAATTGTCAGCGACACGAATACAATGGTCACCGAGGTCAACAACGCGCTACTAATTACTCCCCAAAATGCGGTACCTGCCTGGGAGCCATGTCTTTCATATCCAGCTTGTGACACAAGCATAGAAGATGACCCTTCACTCTGGGATAACAGCACGGGTAATTACTTCACTCTTACAGGTGCCGACTGGATATGGGACACTCGATTAACCAGTGACCCGGCAGCGGATGCGCCGGTACTAGGACGGGTGGTGCGCTTTGAAAGGACATTCGATATCCCCTGCTCGCCGATTGGGGCTACCCTGCATATGGCAGTGGATAACGGCTACACCGTCTGGCTAAATGGAAACCTTGTCGGTTGCGCACAGGTTAATTCCGGTGGGGCTGACCCCTGTATAGACTGGTGGACCACTGACCTCACAGAGGCTTACGTGCATACCGACGGCTGGCAGACTGTAGGGCATTATGCTATTCCTTCAATGTACTTAGTAGTCGGGACGAATACCCTCGTAATCCTGGCCGCTAATGAGCAGCTGCCGGATGGTACGGCGGAGAGCAATCCCGCCGGGTTAATTTACCAGCTTGAAGTTACATGGGGAGATTGATGACGATAAAGATGGGAAACGGTAGAATTATTAAGTATGCCGCCAGGCTGTTGCTGGCGGTAATAATAGGGCTGTTTATGCTCGGCTCATCACCGACCCCGGTACAAGCCGCAGACCCGCCATCAATAATCCTGACCCTGGGAGGAACGGGAGCTACCCCCTGGAGCATAGATGGTATTATGCCCTGCCAGAGCGGCACCGAGACGCTCACCCTGCACAACGCCGGTAACCTGGACGGCTTTGTTATTATCTGGATAGAAAATATCGTCAGCGATGAAGGTCTAAACTCCGAACCCGAAACTAATACCGCACCCGAAGACGGCGGTGAGCTTGATGACTACCTGCTGTTTGACCTCTCCACCAACCCCGCCGGCGCTCTAGATACCAACCTAGCTCCGCCGACGACCATTGACAACTTCCCCCAGGACGCTTTCGACCCCAACTATATCTGGATAGTCCCCTTAAACCCCGGTGATACCGTCACCCTGAATTGGCATTGGGAGCTACCCTGCGCCACCGGTAACGATGCCCAGGGAGATACCCTTTCCTTCGACATAACCTATTTCCTGGTCGACGATTTTCCTCCTCCGCCGCCTCCACCTCTATTCACCGGCGGCCCTGGTGCTGAGGAGGATTGTTTCATGGAAATAGACATGCTGGGTGAAATAACCATCATAGAGATGGACTGTTGTCTCAACAGGTCCCTTGAAGAAGAGCTGGCCTATGACCCCGATGACCTGCACTTCATGGAGATTCTCTATAACATGGAGATACTTTGCGGTGAGTGTGCGGGATGCTACTGCTTCCCCCGCGTAGTGGTGATGAGTCTGTCCGAGCATGGACCGCCTCCACCGGAGGATATGACAACAGTAGGCCCGATTTATGATTTTACGGGGTATGAAGACAGCGACAGGAATGACCCCTGCTCTATCGCCACCTTCTTCGACCCGTTACTGATAATACAGCTCAGCTATAACCCCGACGACCTGCCTCCTGGCGCTTCTTCACCCGTTATCGCCTTTTATGACGATGTACAGGGCTTATGGGTTACCCTACCCCCTGCCAGCGGTATACCGGCCGAAATCGGCAGGATAACCGCAGAGACAAATTACCTCGCTTCACCGTTCGCCATACTGGTGAACGTACCTCCCCCATCCCAACCCCCCACTCTGGCCAATTTTGTGGTCAGTGACTTGAACATCACACCCGGCGTGAGGGAAATATGGCAGCCGGTTACCTTTGTCACCAAGACGGGAGAAAGCGTCACCATCACCGCCAATGTAACTAATGACGGCGGGCAGGCGGGCACTTTTACCGTCGAGCTACAGATAAACGGGGAGACAATAGCCACTAAAGAAGTAACGCCGGGTGCCGGTCAAAGCGAGCTGGTAAGCTTCACCCTGACCGACTTAGAATCGGGGCGTTATGGGGTAATGCTTTCCGGCTTGAGCGGTGATTTCAGGGTGTTCCTGAGCATCAACTGGTGGCTCATAATAAGTATAATCGCTGCCCTCTTGCTGTTAGGCTGGCTGAACTGGTATCTCTGGTATCGTAAAAAGTGGCCCCGCGTTTGGAATCGCAGAAAGTGGCCCCGCATAAATTGGGCCCGCATCTGGTCTGATACCAAGGGGGCTCCCGTTTGGAAACGTGGATACTGGGCCCGCATCTGGTCACATATTCAGTCCTTTATAAAGGGGCTGAGACCAAAGCTGGCGTCTTAAAAAGAGCCTCCCCGCTTTTTCACCCCCTAAGCTATTATCCTATCCCAGCGCCACCGACTTGCTAAAAGCCATCACACCCTCTAAAATATCAGATAGTCCGGGCCGCTAGCTCAACTGGCAGAGCAGCTGACTCTTAATCAGCAGGTTGGAGGTTCGAGTCCTCCGCGGCTCATTTCAAAGCTAAATCGGCTTTCCCTACGCCGTAAAAGATGGTTTTAGACCAACTGATTCAAGGAAAAGCCCAGATAGGCCGCGTATCTGGGCTAGACCAACTGATTCGTCGCGGCAACCTCACAGCACACCTTCAAGCCTTCCTGCTATCCTGCAGGGTGGACGGGCTCTCCCCGGCATCGCTGAGGGACTATCGGCAGAAGATAGGCGCCTTCGTCATTTTCTGCGCCGGCCACAACATCGACAAACCCAAGCGGCTGACCGTCTCCGGCATCCGCACGTTCCTGGCGAAGACGCGGGAGACCAACTCCCCGGTCTCGGTCGCCGACTACTACCGGTGCGTCAAGCGGTTCCTGAACTGGATGGTCGAGGAGCGGATGCTAAAGCGCAATCCCATGGCCGCCATCCGCCCGCCGAAGACCCCTCGGAAAGTAATCGCCCCCTTCACGACGGACCACGTCAAGCGCCTCCTCCTGCTCTGCGACGACCTGAAGTTCCTGGGCGCCAGAAACAAGGCGATAATCCTGATGTTCCTGGACACCGGCCTCAGACTCTCCGAGCTGGCCGGCATCCAATTAAAGGACGTGGACTTTGACCGGGAGGTCATCAAAGTCATGGGCAAGGGGGCCAGGGAGCGGGTGGTCAGAATCGGTAGGGCGGCGCAGAAAGCCCTGCTGCGCTACCTTCTCATGCGGGAGGACGATTACCCCTGCCTGTGGGTCACCGAGGAGCGGAGGCCGCTCGCTCACTGGGGAATCGAGCTGATGATACGGAAGCTGGGCAGAAGAGCCGGCATCGAAGGGGTAAGGTGCTCGCCCCATACCTTCAGACACACCTTCGCCACCCGGGCGCTGCTCAACGGCGCCGGGGAGTTCGAGGTGCAGTCCCTACTGGGGCACGAGGGGCTGGATATGACTAGGCGTTACGCGGCCAGTCTGAGGAGCGAGGCGGCCGTCGAGGGGCACAAGAGATTTAGCCCGGTGGACAATATGGGAATTTAAGAAGTGCCATGATCTATATTTTGATACCCGTGAAGCCATGGCCCACAGCTGATAAGTTTTTGGGAATTTTCTATAAGAAGGCATTGACAGTTGGCTTAAGTGGTTGTAATCTTGTTGCAAAATGAGTAAGTTAGATACTATTGTCAAGACTGGGTTGTCCGATGATTTTGCTGCTTATATAGACGATTTGAAATCTGAAATCCGGGGGGCTTATCTGGAAAATGATGCTCCTTGGATTGTTTGTTTTTCCGGGGGTAAGGACAGCACGGCGCTGTTGCAGTTGGTTTTTTACGCGCTGTCAGAGCTTGACGAAAAAGAGCTGGCGAAGGAACTGCATGTGCTGTCGAACGATACGCTTGTAGAAAATCCTGCAATTAGTAAGCATGTGGATGGGCAACTAGAAAGGATCAGAGTATACGGGCAGGAAAAGCTGTACAAGCACAACCCGGGCTTGTTCTTTGTCGAGAAGGGCAAACCTAAGATCGAGGAGAGATTTTGGGTAAATCTTATCGGTAGGGGATATCCTTCTCCTAATAGATGGTTCCGTTGGTGTACGGAAAGGCTGAAAATAAACCCGACTAGCAAATATATTGGGGATTCGCTGGAGAGGCACGAAAAGGTAATCATAGTTTTGGGGACGCGAAAAGCGGAGTCGGCAAATAGGGCTGTATCAATGAGAAATTATGCCGGTAATGGGCGTTTCCGTAATCACACATTGCCTGATGCTTTGGTGTACGCTCCGATTGCTGACGTGTCTAACGATGATGTATGGTCTTACGTTCTGCTGACCCCTAATCCGTGGGGCGGCGATAATATGGACTTGTTAGATATATATGGAAATGCTTGTGCCGGCGGAGAGTGCCCGTTTGTGATAGAAACGGGGGTACAAAGTTGCGGCAAATCACGCTTTGGGTGTTGGGTGTGTACGGTTGTAGATAGAGATAAGTCGATGGAGAACTTCATAGTTAATGGCGAAAAATGGATGGAAGGTTTGCTTGCTTTTAGGAATTGGATTTATGAAATAAGGCAAGAAGATAGCCAGTATGTTCCTCCAAGATTGGTTGGGAAAGTTCAATTTGGACCTTTCCTGCTACGGGTAAGGGAAGAAATGCTTGAAAGGTTGCTGAAATTGCAGGATGGAGTCGGCGTAGAGTTGATCGGCGAAGAGGAACTAAATATCACGCGGAGCCTTTTGGAAGAGGATAAAAAGGCACAGTCTGCGGGTGGGATGAGAAGATACTTCTTTGAAATGAGTAAAGGGGAGAGAATTGCTGTGGTTTCTGATTGTAATGTAGCCGAAATAAAAAGAAAAAGATTAGGCCCAATATATTTAAAGAATATAAAATTTAAAAAATCAGAAGATGTTACAAATAAATATCTGAAATCAAAAAGGGTAATGTACTACAGGGTGAAGACATGAGCAAAGCCCAAGAACCGATGAATGGTGAAATTAGGGTCGCTGACGTTTCTATCGCACACCTAAGCCGTGGACTTTATAGAAGTACAGCAGCTGCATTTAAAGAACTAGTTAATAATGCTTGGGATGAAGATGCCGAAGAAGTCCGTATATATACGAATTTCCCTGAGTTTGACTCCATTTCTTGCATGGACAACGGACCTGGAATGCCTGAAGAAAAATTCAGAGACTATTTCGCAGAAAAAGGGATAGGCTATGGGGACAAGAGAATTGGCCACAGGAATGTTACTGAGAAATATGAAAGACCAATAATTGGTAGACTAGGGATTGGATTGCTTGCCATTGGGCAGCTTTGTTATAGTTTCGGAATTGAGTCTCATTATATAGGCAAGGGGGGGAAGGGGCACGCCTACAGAGCAGATATTGACTTGCTAGACATGGATGTGCCGGATATAGATGAAAGCTTGAGTAGCGACGAGAAGGAAGAAATAAAGGTAGGAAATTGGAGGTTAACAAGGATTCCCTATGAAGAGTCAAAGCAAGGTTTTAATATATATACATCAGATACAAGAGAGACATTTAGAAAAGAGATGAAAGAGAGTATAGCTGAAGAAGACAGACAATTAATGTCTTTTAGTCTTCCAAAGTTGTACGAGAACTTTTACGACCTGGTTGAAAGGTCTGTTCGTGAAATGGGAGCATATCTTGAGACTATTTGGGAGTTGTGCGTCTTATGTCCGATAACTTATGGCGATGATAAAAAATTTCCTTTGGACCGTAAGGCGTTTAGTAAGGAATATAAAGACGGGGAATATAGAAAAGCAATCAATTTTGTTAATAAAAAGCGGTCGGAGTTGGCAAGTTACAATTTTAAAGTCTATTTTGACGGAATAGAGCTTAAAAGGTATGTGCAGCTGCCAAAAAAGCGAGATACTGTTCCGCATCTATTTTTCATTAATTATAGTGGGGAGGTTGCAGATAGGAAGCTTAATTATTATGGCTATATATATGGACAAACAAAAGCCATAAGACCGATTGAGCTAAGCGGAATTCAAATAAGGTTAAGAAACGTAGGGATAGGTGGCTATGATGGCACCTTCCTGAAATATGATAAGAAAATAGAGACAATAAGAAACAGATGGGTATCTGGTGAGGTATTTGTTGAAGATGGCTTAGAAGTGGCTCTGAATATAGACAGGGATAGCTTCAACGAACACGATGAACATTTCAAAAAGATACAGGAGGATTTGCACAGCAAATTAGACCAGGTTTTTAAAAAAATTGAATCAACGGCCAACGAACTACGAAAAGAGAAACATGAAAAGAAAGAGGAAGAGGTTAGGGCTGAGACATGGACAGCAATTAATCAAGGAACGCATGGTAAAGTTGATGTTGTCGAGAAGGACCTGGGAATTAACAGGCCTTTAATAGTTATTGACAAAATCAATAAACGGTTAGTGCTGAATACGGCAATTAGACCAGTGAAAAAGAAAAAAGCTGATAACTTGATTAGATACGTATCTTTAGCATATCACGTTGCGAAGTATATATCTAAGACTGAAAACGAAAGGTACGATAATTTTTATAATATTATTAGGGAAATGCTGCGAAAAATAGCATGAACGGGCCAGATTGGGACACAAGATATAGTAAGCACTATGTCCGCCGGGACGGCTGGTTACCAGCGAGTAAAGAATACATAAAAAAAACAGGAAAATCGGTAGTAAAGTATTTTACTCTATGTGATGTTCATGCAATAGATATATTCATGCTTGAGATGGAAGGAATTCTCCCCCGGGATGAGAATGGTAAACTACCAAATGTTATAATTTGTGAAGGATCCGTACACAAAGTTCCATTAATAAATAAGTTAGTGAAACCACCGTTAGAAGAAGCAATTATACTTGCAAACCTTGAGGATCTTATTACGTTTGAAGACGATGAATACACAAGAACTACGCCGTTGAAGACGTATGAAAGAGACAGATCAAAAAGGCAAAGGCTTAGGTTAAAAGAAAGGCACGAGCGTTTCAAGCTGTTTCTTCCGTTTGACATTATCAATTTTGATCCGAGCAATAGTATATTAGGACAAGCGCTAGAAGTTAATAAGTTGTATAAAGCTCTTGAGAAAATATTCGAATTGCAGAAATTAACCAATTATTTCTTATTGTTCGTTACTACCAATATATCAAATCCACACGTCAGCATAGTGAGAAAATGCATGAAGGAACTCGGCGAGAACCTGGAAAAGTATCCAAGATTGAAAGAAGCAATGACTAAGCGTTTGGGTGAAGTAGAATACAATAAGATACCTGAGCAATATAGAATACCAATCTGCTTTGTTAAATCATTCGTGGTTGATATTGCAAGGCGGAAGGGATGGTATTGTGAACATAGAGGGGTTTTCGTGTATGAAAATCCAGATAAAAGTAAAATGTTGGCTTCGGTTGTCTTTTGTACGCAAGTAAGAGGCGAACAAGATGAAGCAGCGTATCTTAATGATATTATCAGCGTGATTGGAGGCCAGATGAAGTATCACTCTTATGCTGATTCATTAAAGGATAAGCCCATTCAAGAGGACTTAAAAGCGATAATAAGTTACAGAGAGAAGGTGCGTAGGGGCTAGAATAAATGTCTAGCAGTCTAGAACAGCTGAAAGCCGGGCAAAGCCTTTATTCTTAAGGGCCGGTTTTGCTGGTTTTCGCCAGCAGAACTCTTAATCAGCAGGTTAGAGGTTCGAGTCCTCTGCGGCTCATTTCAAAGCTAAATCGGCTTACCGGGTTTAAGGCCTCCCACCACACCACATTTGAAAGCAACTAGTTTTACTATTGGCCTTACTATTAATATAATAGAGTCATTGCGGTAACCAGCGGTTTTTAAGACTTTGGCAAAAGGAGTGAAAAGAAATGGCCGAACTAAAACACGCCAAAAATATCATCACCGATACAAAACCTCTCCCTAAGGAGATATGGGAAAAAATGCAGGCTTTGCCCAAAGAGGCCGCCACTGCTGTCAAAGCAACCCGCCTGCTATGGCTGGACGATGATGTGGCTAAAGGGGCTTTTTACATGGAGGGGCTCTGGTTCTGGGAAGGCTCCCAGAAGATTTCTATGGAGGAGCCCCATGTACACGATTTCGACGAGATTATAGGATTTATCGGGACTAACCGGGAAGACCCGCACGATTTGGGGGGAGAGGTCGAGCTATGGCTGGACGACGAAAAACACATCCTCAAAAAGAGCTGCCTCGTCTTTATCCCCAGAGGACTGAAGCATTGCCCCTTGTTCTTCCGGAGGATTGACTCCCCTATTTTCTGGTTTACCATTGGCAACTCCAGTATGTACTCCAGGGAGTCTAAAGAAACGCCTTAAAGATAAAGGCTTACTGACTATGCTCCCCGGCAAAGATAGCTGCGCCCAGGGCGGCCGTTATCTGAGGCTCCTGCGGGGTTACTACCTCCTTGCCCAATTCCTCCTCAATCGCTTTCACCACTCCGATATTCCTGGCTACCCCTCCGGAGAAGACTATGGGCTCGTTATAGCTGACTTGCCCCCCCGCCCCCATGCCAATCACCCTCCGGGCAATCGCCCTGCTTATGCCATAGGCTATATCCTCTTTAGCCGTGTGCTCCGATAGCAGGGAGATTATCTCCGATTCGGCGAATACCGTGCAGACACTGCTTAAAGTCAAACGCTTACTTGACCTCAAGGCCAGCGGGCCAAGCTCGTCAAGGGGCAGGTTTAATATCCTCTCCGTTAAGACCTCCAGAAACCGGCCACTGCCGGCGGCGCACTTGTCGTTCATCTCAAAGCGGACAACCCCTCCCGCCTCGTCCAGTTCGATTACCTTGCTGTCCTGCCCGCCGATATCGATAATGGTCCTGACCTCCGGAAAGAGGAACTTGGTACCCCTGGCGTGGCAGACTATCTCCGGCAACACCTTATCCGCCGAGGCGAAGGCTCGGCGGCCATAACCGGTGGAGACGATATACTTTATGTCACCTTTTGATTTTTGGGCTTTGTCTAAAGCCAGTTTAAGGACTTCGGCGCCGCTCTCCTGGCGGTCGTAGCTGGTGGGCAGAAGGGAAAAGGCTAAGACTTCTCCCCTATCGATTATCACCGCCTTACTGCTCACCGAGCCTATATCGACGCCGGCAAACACGGCTTCAGGCCTTCCTTATTTTCATTATCTCGCATATGCTCTCAATCCTCGTCCTCAGCGCCTCCGGGCTGTAATCACGGTCGTCCCAGTTGTCTCCCTCAATATAGAACACCGGTAACCCGGTCTTTTCCTCCACCATCCTGGTCAGCAACCGGTGACTGCTGCCCAGCCAGCGGTCAAAGTCCATCAGGCCGAAGACCATGCCGTCGAACTTATGCGTTTCCAGCTTTTCACATATCTGCTCCGCCTGATAGCCGGGATTAACCATCCCCGATGTCCTGAGCCAGCCTTCGGCCGCCGCCATATAAGGGTCTTCGAAGCTAGGCGGCTGCAGCTGTTTCTTGGACATTATGAAAAACTCGCTCAAAGGTATTCCCACCCCGTTTTCCTCGAACATCTTAGCTATCCAGGGAACGGTGGGGTGAACGCTATAAATCAGCAGTTTGGGCGCTCCTGGAGGCAGAATGCCCTCTTTGTTAGCCACCCTCTGCTTGACCTCTCTGATGGTAATGTCCAGCGCCTCTTCCAGGTTTTCCATGCCGGTGTTAAAGGGGGTGAACAAGCCCTCCCAGAAAAGGCGCCCGCTTATGGCGCCCAGTGGCTGGGGGTCGGCGCTCATCAGCAGGGCTAGCTCCGATAGCTTGGCGGCATACCCCTGCCACATTGAGATTACCTCGCTTATCTTCCCCTCCGGCACCTTGATGCCAATCTCCCTCTGGGCCGACTCGAAGCCGTCTTTCATCTGGTTGGCCAGGTACTCGACCCGCTCAGCGACCTCGTCCTCCACCGTGCCCAGGGACTGGTCGTGGGGCAGGCGGGTGATATAGGTCTTCCACTCGGGGTCATGGTAGATACGGATGAACTCATCGGTCTTGGGCGCCTCATCGCAGATAAAGCCCCATATCCAGTTCACATCGGGCGAGGGAATAATATTCAGGCGGCGGGCGGCATACCTCGCCTTGTTCAAAGCGCAGTGGCGGCAGCCGTAGGGGATGCCCGCCTTTTCGGCTTCCTCCAGGTAAGGGGCAAGCTTGTGGAAGAAGCCGTTCAGCACCATAGTCAGGAATATATCGGGGAAGGAAACGAAGACCTTCTCCGGCGCCGTTAATTTGAGGGCATAGTAAAAATGGAGGACGGCGGGCAGAATGCCGTAGACTATCTTTACCCCCCTCTCCTTGTACTCGCTGGCTTGGGTCAAGTCTATGGTCTCCTTGACGAAACAGCCCAGCAGTTTCCTGATGCCTTCCAATTCTACGGCAAAGTAGGCGGGCAGCCGCTCCTCGGTGGCGAACCTGACGTCTTCCTCGGTCAGGCCCAGCTTCTCCGATGCTTTACGCCACTGGGGCAGGTATTCCGCTATTTCCTCCTCTTCAAAACCGGTCAATCTTAAGAACTCTACGTATATATCCCTGGCCATTTTTATCAACTCCTCCTCTGCCTGACTGATTCGACAAAGCTCTCCACCCGCGTGGTTAGCGGCCCTACCGCTTCCCTGGAATACTCGTATGAGGACTCAAGCTTCAGGAAAGGAATCTTAATCTCGTCCATCACCTTGGCCATAAGGGAGCTTTCCAGGTCGTATATCTCCTCAAAGGACAGCTGGTACCATATCACGCCGTCGATGTTAAAGTCCCTTATCAGCTTCCTTATTATATCGGCCCTTTTCTCCCAGGCCGGCTGGAATATAGATGGCGGCGTCCTTTCCGAATAATAGGTCTCCCCCAGGTTGGCCATTAAATCACCGTCTGTTTTCACCTTCCAGGAATGCTGTCTCATCCCTTCGTCGAGAAGCTCAGCCACCACCACTCCCCCGGAGTCTTCAATCAGCTTGGGCACCACATAATCGCCCACCCCCACTACATGACCGGCTAAAAGCAGCCTGGGCACATCCTGGGGGAAGGGGCTTTGCCCCTTTTTTAGCTCCGCATAAAGCTCATCTAGCCTGGGCAGCAGCTCCTCCAGGCGGCAATAGAAGGAATAGTGGTTCAAGCGGATAAAATCGTAACCGCCTATAGGCGGCGGCTGTTGCTTTCTTAACAGGTAAATCCGGCTTAAGATGTCTCTTAGCTTATTGATGGACTCGGTCGATTTTTTGAGTCTCTCATCGGTTATTTTGTTGCCGGTGAGGGCTTCCAGTTTTTCCTTCAACCAGGCTAATCGCTTCTGGTAGTACTCCCGAGAGAGGGACTTCTGCCAGTCGGGAGGAACGCCCAGCCTGGCCGTGGGCAGTTTAAAGTACTCCAGCATATCAGCCAGCCTTGACTCATGGCAATCACTGCACTGGGCCACGATGAGGTCAAGCATGGGCACTACCGGGTCCATACCCAGAAGGTAATAGCCGATTTGGGCTCTATCATAGGGGCTCATGAAGCGAAGCATGTAGGGGATTACGGCATCGGGCGGCTCCGGCTCCCCCCCTCTACACATCAGGTATGGCAGTGCGCCGGAGGCATAGAGCAATTCCTCGGGCACGAACCTGCCTATATAGCCCACCACCTTGACGCCCTTTCCCTTCTCTTCTTTAAGTCTCTCCGGTCTGGTGCGGGCAATCTGCGCCAGCTCTTCCAGCGTATCCAATGCTTTCACCCCCATATCTAACTTGCCTACATCATACCAGTTTCAAGCCGCCGCCGACAAATGAGCTAAGTCCCTTCTCCCCAACTGTTTGCACATTCCCACGCTTTGCTGATAGAATAGCTTGGTATCTTTGTCCCGGACAAGGGTAAAGGCGATTGCCCCCCAGCTTACTGGGGGGCATCTGGTGTATTTTTCTTATGGACAAAAAAGCCTTCTTTGTGCTGGTGGCTACTATGCTCATCTCCATGCTGGGGTTCGGCATAGTGGTGCCTTTACTGCCAATCTACGCCGACCAGATGGGGGCTACGGCGCTTGAAATCGGGCTTATCAATGCCGGCTTCAGCCTGGCACTGCTGGCCGCTCTGCCCTTCATGGGCCGGCTCTCCGACCGTTTCGGGCGCAAGGTATTTCTCATCACCGGCCTGGCCATCCTGACCGTCGCCTCGCTCGGCTTTATCTGGGCGCAAACCCCCCTCCAGCTGATACTGGTACGCATTTTTCAGGGCATCGGCGCCTCGATGCACCTGCCTATCGCCCAGGCCTACCTCGGCGACATCACGCCGAAGGGCGAGGAGGGCAAGTGGATGGGGCACTTCAGTGCCATCCTCTTCAGCGGTATGAGCATCGGGCCCCTGTTTGGCGGCGTGCTCACCGACCTCTTCAGCGTCAACACCACTTTCCTGGTGATGGCGGCACTCTGCCTGACCGGCTTAATAGCCACTATCGTCTTTCTGCCTGAAGTTGCCCTAAAGACTTCCTCGGAAAAGCAAGGTGCGGCTTTTACCGGCTTAAGGAAGAGCAATATACTGAAGGGGGCATTTGCCTTTCAGATGGCAAATGGCTTCAGTATGGCCTGCATAATGACCTTTTTACCCCTCTTCGCCAGCCAGAATCTTGGCTTAAGCGTCAGCCTTATCGGGCTGCTGATAGCATCACGCACGCCGCTGGCGCTGTTGCAATCTTTCACCGGCATCCTGGCCGATAAATACAGCCGAAGGGGGCTGGTAGCCATCGGCAGCGCCGCCGCCATCATCTTTATCGCGCTAATGCCTCTGGCTGGCGGCTTCTGGTTACTGCTGTTAATGCACGCTCTCATGTCTATTGGTATTGCCTTTGCCATGCCGGCAAACACCGCCTATGTCGTTGAGGAGGGCAGAGTCTTCGGCATGGGGGCCAGTATGGCATTGTTTATGATGGCGATGCAAATCGGTATGGGGACGGGGCCCATCGTGCTGGGGGGAATCGTTGGCTGGCTGGGCATTGAATCGGCGTTTTACTCAGCCGCTGTTATATTACTGCTAGGTATCGCCGCCTTTATCTGGTTTACCCGAAAGCCCTCGCCGACTATCGCCGAGGCAAAGTAAAGGCCGGAGGCAAAGCCCCACCCCTATTTTTTGTCCCATGCCCCCGATAGTTTTTTAAGCCAGTCCATGATAGCAATCTCCCGGGCGCAGGCATCGGCGCAAATGCCGCAGTCGGTGCAGCTATCAATGCGGTGCCTTTCCCGGCGGTAAAGAGAGGCCGCTGTCTCCATGTCATCGTAGATAACGGCATCGTTGTAGAGTTCAAAGAGGCGGGGCACATCAATGCCCTGAGGACAGGGCATACAGCCGCGGCAGGTGGTGCAGGGGATGGGTCTCAGCTTGCGGTAAGCATCCCTGACCCGGCTTATCAAGACCTCATCGGCCACGGTAAGGCTATCGGCCTGGGCGCCGTCGGCCAGGGCCACGTTGGCCGCCACCTGCTCCATGGTGCTCATGTCACTGACCAGGGTAGCCACCTCGGGGTGGTTCCAGACCCAGCGCAGTCCCCACTCGGCCGGCGGGCGCGTTGTTTGAGCATCCGCCCACACTTTGGCTACCGAAGGCGGCGGCTCTTTAGCCAGCCTCCCCCCACCAAGCGGTTCGGCGGCCACCACCGCCAGCCTCTTCTCGGCGGCGTATTTCAGCCCGCTGACTCCGGGTAAACGGTCTACTTCCATATAGCTGTACTGGAATTGGGCCAGCGCCCAGCCGTCGTAGTCTTCCAGTATGTCCCTGAGGGCCTGAAAATGGTCGTGGAAAGAAAAGCCCAGCCCGCCGATGCGCCCATCGGCCATTGCCCCCTCCCCCCAACGCAGTACCCCTAGCTCCTTTAAGCGGGGCCAGACATCCCGGTTCAAGCCCCCCAGAAGGTAAAAGTCCAGCCTCTCTGTTTTCAGCCACTCAAGCTGCTGGTCCAGGTAGCGGTCAAAGTCTGAGGAGGAACCGACCAAAAGAGAGGGCAGATGGGCGCCGACCCTGACCTTCTGCCGGTAGCCGTCTTCAAGCCCCCGGCTGAGCAGGCGGGTCAGGCGCTCATGACGCCCCATATCGTAAGGGTAACCCAGGTCCAGGTAGTTAACGCCCCGGTCAAGGGCGTAGCGGAGCATCTTGATGGACTCGGCCTCATCTATTTTGGTCGGGTCTGCCGCCATCAAGGGCAACCGCATAACACCAAAGCCTAATACCGATACCTCCCAATCAAGCTTGCCGAACCTGCGGTATTTTATTTATAGCCTCCCTCAAATTACATCGGGCCTGCCAATGCGGCTATTCCTCTTCTTGCACCCAGGGAGAATCGTGCTCGCCGCTGAGGCAGCAGACGATAAAGCCGTAGGGTTTATCCGTCCACCTGGTGATGAGCGGAAGGTGGGGAAAGCCGGAAGGGCAGACGGCCACGGTGGGCTTGTTGAAGACATGCCTTTCATATTCCTTGCCCAGAGCCAGCTCCTGCTCGCACCCCAGGAAATTCAGGTCGTCAGGGTCAAGCCCGATGAAGACCAGTATTTCTTCTGAAGGATGGTAGTGGGCTTCGCCGCCGCGGTGCCATATACCGGAGCCGGTGTAAAATCCCCAGGTGAAATTGACCTCAAACCCCTCAAGGTCGTTACCGTAGAGCCAGACGAGCTGGTCGGCGTTCCCCGGCCCCAGCAGTCCCACCTGGCTCATATCCATCTGAAAATCAGGATGCTCCTTCTTGAATTCCGCCAGCAGACGCTCGTCCTTGGCGATAATCGACATCCTGACCGGTTCAAAACCGGGGCCGAGCGGCTTAACCAGGCGCCCGTACTTTGAACCTTTGGTTTTGGCTTTTTCGGGAAGCGACTCGGCTTTGTAGTCGGCGGCCAGGCCGATAGAATAATGGACGATAGGTCTTTCTATTTTCCCCACTGTAACCGGGCCGTGCGGCGTCCCCTTGGGGACGATGATTACCGAGGGCACGTTAAAGACATGCTCCTCAGCCTCTTCGCCCAGCGCCACCGAGACCTCGGCGCCCAGATAGGTGATATCGGTGTTATCGGTGCCGGCAAAGACCAGGCATTCATCGTAGGGGTGAACCAGAGCGCCTTCCATGGGGTGAAGCTTGCCCGGCTTTTTAACGAACCCGTAGGAGAAATTGGCGTTGAACCCCTCCATGTCCTTGCCCTCCATCCATATCCAGGGCTCAGGATACAGGCCTGCCGGCGGTTTCTGGACGAGTAAGGTTTTCACCAGATGGGCATACTTTTTCTTGGCCATTTTAATACTCCTTCCAACCAGCGATTTCTAAAGGAACAAAACCGATTTAAGCCTCTACCCAGGGCGAGGCGTGTTCGCCGCTGAGGCAGACAACGATAAAGCCATAGGGCTTGTCCACCCACCTGGTGATTAGGGGAAGGTGTGGAAAGCCTCCGGGGCAGATGGCAACGGTAGGCGTGTTGAAGATATGCCTCTCGTAGTCCTTGCCCATACCCAGCTCCTGCTCACAGCCCAGGTAACTAAGGTCGTCGGGGTCAAGCCCGACAAAGACCAGTATTTCCGCCTCAGGGTGGTAGTGGGACTCACCGCCGCGGTGCCACTTGCCGCACCGGGAGTAAAATCCCCAGGTGAAATTGACATCAAAGCCCTCCAGGTCCTTGCCGAAGAGCCAGGCAATCTGGTCGCCGTTGCCGGGGCCCACGCCATTCTCGGCAGGGTGCAGGATACCGGCGCGGTCGGCGATAAAGGCGTAGCTTATCGGCTCATCGGGAGCGGGCGGGCCCGGCTTGCGGGCATCGAACTCTTTCCAGTCTATATAGGTAATCAGCCGTTTAATCAAGTGCCCGTACTTTGAGCCGCTCGTCTTTGCCTCCCGGGGGACCGGAGTCGCCTTGTATTCCGGAGCCAGGCCGATGGTGTAGTGGGCGATGGGTCTATCCACCCGCTTATAGGTAACCGGGCCGTGGGGCATGCCCTTGGGGATAAGCACCACCGAGGGCTCGGTAAAGACGTGCTCTTCGCCTTCCTCGCCCAGCACCACCGAGACTTCGGCGCCCAGATAGAGCATGTTGGTATTATCAATACCGGCAAATACCAGACACTCATCGTAGGGGTGTACCAGCGCTCCTTCCAGCGGGTGGCAAACGCCGGGCTTCTTGACGAAGCCGAAGGAAAAAGTGGCGTTGAACCCCTCCATGTCCTTGCCCTCCATCCAGAAACGCGGTTCGGAATATAAACCGGGCGGCGCCTTCTTAGCAACCAGCGGTTTTATCAGATGGGCATACTCTTTTTTAGCCATGCTATAAAGCCCCTCCTTTCAAGGCCAAGCATAGCACGGCGTTTTCATTCTGGTCAAGCTAATCTTTAAAAAAATTTTACAAAACGATGAAGATTTGATAATATATAGTTAATGTTGTATACTATATAGATAGTAAATTATATCCCCTTTAAGGAAAACCCGGGGAGGAACCAAAAAATGAGAAAGGATATCCTGGATAGCATCGCCACCGACCTGCTATCGGTGCCCCCTCTTATTTTTAGAGGCATAGGCAGAAAACTGCTAAAGACGGCGCTGGGCAGTGTTGATATGGATATTTCGCCGCTCCAGTTCGGGGTTATGAAGCTACTCAAGGAAACGGGAACCCTGCACATCGCTGAGATTGGAGAAAGGTTACAGGTATCAAGGGCACAGATGACCCACCTGGTAGACAGGCTGGTTGATCTGGGTATAGTCGAAAGGCGGATGGATACCGTCGACAGAAGAATGACCAATATTGTGCTTACCGCTAAAGGCGAAGCTACCCTGGAAGAACACAGCATTCTAATAAGGAAGGCCACCAAGGAAACCCTATCCGGCCTCACCGATGAGGAACTGGCCGACCTATCGGATTCGCTGCAAAAACTGCAGGCTATCCTATCCAGGCTGCAGTAGCTGTCCCCTATGCAACCGCTACCGGGTAAACCTGCTTTTTTAAGGACAGACGATTGCCATGATAAATAACCGGAATAAAAGCGTGCTTGACGACAGCCGAATCGGCCGGCTGCTGTTTAAGCTGTCCCTGCCTACCTTTATCGGCATGTTTGTCATGACCCTTTACAACGTGGTCGACACGATTTTCATCGGTCACTACGTCGGCACCCTTGGTATCGCCGGGCTTTCCATCGTTTTCCCCCTGCAGTTACTGTCGGTGGGCATCGGGGAAATGACGGGGATGGGCGGGGCATCGCTGATTTCAAGGTCACTCGGCGCCGGCGATAAGCCCAAGGCAGAGAGAACGCTGGGCAACGCCCTGACGGCTAACATCTTGCTATCGGTGGCCATGATGATAGCCTGCCTGGCCAACCCCGACTTCTGGCTCAGGCTTATGGGCTCTTCGGAGACTATCCTCCCCTACGCGAGGGAATACATGGTAATTATCATCTTCGGTATGCTCTTCATGACCTTCGCCATGGCATCAAATAATCTGATAAGAGCCGAAGGCAACGCCCGCGTACCGATGATAGGCATGATTATCGGCGCCGTATTGAACATTATACTGGACGCCATATTCATCATACCGCTGGGGATGGGAGTACAGGGGGCGGCGCTGGCCACAGTGATAGCCCAGCTAATCTCCGTTCTCTACTTTATGAACTATTATTTTAGGGGGAAGAGCTTCCTTAAGATTCACACCAAGAACCTGATTATCAAATGGCAGATAATGAGAGAGATTCTGGCGATAGGAATTGCCTCGTTCGTGAGGATGGTGGCTGGCAGCATATCGGCTATTTTCGTCAACAGAATGCTGGTTACTTACGGCGGCGACCTGGCCATCTCCGCCTTCGGCATCATTCACCGCATAATGATGTTCGCCCTCATGCCGGCTATCGTTATCGGCGGGGGCTTGCAGCCGATACTAGGCTTCAACTACGGGGCCAAGCGCTACGGCCGGGCAATCAGGGCCATAATGATAGCCATAGCGGCGGCTACCGCCTTCGGGCTGTTGGTCTTCGGGGCTCTCTATTTCGCCCCGGAACCGTTTATCCGCATCTTCACCAACGATACCGGGCTGATTGCTCTAACCGCTTACGCCGCCAAGCGCATCTTCCTGGGCATGTACCTGATAGGGGTTATAATGGTCGGCTCTCTGGTCTTCCAGTCAATCGGCAAGGCCCTTGAGTCGTTCATCACCGCGGTATCAAGGCCAATCCTGTTCCTGATTCCCCTGATATTCATACTGCCGCCCCTCTGGCAGCTAGACGGCGTCTGGTGGGCATTCCCCATGGCTGATGGGCTTACCTTCCTGCTGACCTTAGGCTTTCTTATCCCCCAGCTAAGAGAGCTCAGACATAAAGACCGGCTAATCAAGCTGGAAGCCCAACCCGGTGTTAGTCCCCGACCGAAATTCTGATATTAGATGTATGCGGCTTAAAAGTACATCTGGCCGGGGCCAACGCTGAAGTGGAAGATGGGCTTATCTATCCTAGGGAAATATAACGGGCAGTGCTGCAACCCCTTGGGGATAAAGACCAGACAGCTCTTGTTGATGACGTGCTTCTCGTCCCCCAGGTATAACACAGCTTCGCCGTTCAGCTCACGCATATTATTCGTGTCGGAGCCGAAGAAGCCCAGGATTTCGTCATAATCATGGCTATGGGCCTGCGGCCCCAGCTTTTCAATGGGAACATCGGACGGGGGCCTCATTCCGGGCATCAGCCAGACGCACTCCATGTAGAAGGCACCGTCGATAACCTCGTGGTCCAGGTAGGCGATGCGGCCCGGAATCGGGCCCTGGGGGCTCCACTCTGGCTTGACGATGTTCTCCTTGGGCTCATAGACAATATACTTCCCGTATTTTGATTCGGCCATTTTTAATCTTTAAGTCTCCTTCCTTTTATATTCACCGGCAAAGAAAAGGTCGTGGAACAGGATGGGCTTAGCCGGGTTATTCACCTTCTTGAAATTGAGCGGGCAGTGCATCATTCCGGCAGGAACGTAGACCACGGTAGCCGTGGTAAAGACGAACTTCTCTAATGCGTCCTCACTCTCGCCCAGGGTCAACTCGACCTCTCCCCCCAGGTCGGGCATACTTTTCATGTCTCCGCCGACGAAGATGAGGAACTGGTCGAAGTCATGGGCGTGGGTCTCCGAAACCATCTCGAAAGGCTCGGAGATGGGCCACCAGCTCAGCGAGAAATTCTTGCTACCGAGGCTCTGGTCACTCACCAGGCCCAGGACCGGGTTTTTAACCTCAAGGTGCCGTTTTTGTATATCTTCCGGTACCTGCATGTTTCTTCTGATGTATCTTTCCAACTTTGATTCTGCCATTGGTTTCTCCTCTAAGTCAAAATCGGTGGTAGCAAAGTGATACGGCCTAACAGAGTTCTTTAGTCCATCTTGATTACCTCCTGCACTATTCCCTGGGCAGCAGACCGAAAGGCACCTGTTGTCTTAGCTCGTCTATCGTCCACCTGCCCCCGTACTTAATCAGGGTCCTGGCTATTTCGGGCTCCGAGTAAAGACTAATGATGGGTCCGCCCACGTTAAAGACCTTGCCGTTTATCTTAGCCGATTCCTCGGAGGCAAGATAGGCTATAAATGGGGCCAGCTCCTCGGGAGCGGGGGTATTCTCTGATGAGAAGGCAAAACTCCTGTCCATCCAGGGGCTTTCCGCCTCAGCAACCGCCTTATCGTAGGCTTCCAGCTCAAAAGAGGCGCGCGTCAGGGCAAAGGGAGCAAAGGCGTTGCAGGTTATACCATACGGAGCCAGCTCTTTAGCCACCGCCCTGGTCAGACCCACCACCCCGGCGTTGGCGGCGCAATACTCGGCGTGCTTAAGAATATCGCCCAGAAAAGCCCGCGAGGTGCAGTTTATTATCCGCCCCCACTTCTGTTTCATCATGAAGGGGACGGCATGGCGAATGCAGTTGAAATAGCCCTTGGGCTTGGTGAGAGTAACCCTGTCCCAGAGCTCCTCGCTCATCTCCCAGAGAGGGCTGAAGCCGAAAGTCCCGGCCACGTTCAGCAGAATATCAATCCTGCCGAAGCTATCAACCGCCTTCTGTATCAGCTTGCCGGCGACCTCAAAATCGGAGATATCGCCAAAGAAAGACACCGCCTCACCGCCTTTTGCTCTTATCGCCTGGGCGGTGGTCTCGGCATCTCCAGTCGCCTCCTCCAGCTGCTTTGACAGGCGCTCCTTCTGCTCGGCGCTCATTGATTTGAGAATCTTTTCGCTCATATGAGCATAACCGGTAGACCCCGGGCGGCGGTTATTGGTAACCACCTTGGCGCCCTCCTCGGCTACACCCACGGCGATGGCCCTACCAATCCCCTGACCGGAGCCGGTAACCACCGCCACTTTGCCTTTTAATATCTCGCCCATAGGACTCACTTCCCTCTTAAATTAATCTCTTCCAGAAAGGATACCCGCAAGTATTAAAGTCAGGAGCAATCTCAAGTTATGGTTAAAACCTGAGGCAGGCTACATAGTGGTTAGCGCCAACCTTGCGGAGCGGTGGCGCCTCCTGGCTGCAGGTCGATGCAGCTTCGGTGCAGCGCGTGTGGAATCGGCACCCGGGAGGAGGATTCAAGGGCGATGGCATCTCCCCGCTCAATATTATCTGTTTTCTTCCTTTTTCCTCGTCCTCAGGCAACCTCAAGAGCGATGCCGATATCAATGCCTTTGTGTAGGGATGCAAAGGCCGCTTGAACAGCTCCTCCGCCCCCCCGTATTCCACTATCTGCCCCAGATACATTATGGCCACAGTGTGGCTCATATACCTTACCGTTGCCAGGTTATGGGCTATGACCAGATAGCTTAAATTGCTCTTCGTCTGGAGGTCTTTGAGCAGATTCATTATCTGCGCCCGAATCGAGACGTCCAGGGCTGAGACGGGCTCATCCAGAATGACCAGGCTGGGGTTCAAGGCCAGGGCACGCGCCACCGCAATCCGCTGCCGCTGTCCTCCGCTGAACTCATGCGGGTATTGGTCGACATGGTCCGCTCTGAGCCCAACCTGCTCTAACAGCTCCACTACCCGACTCCGAATCTGCCCCTTTGATTTCTTGGTGTTCACCACCAGCGGCTCGGCCACGATATCTCTCACCCGCATCCTGGGGTTCATGGAGCTCCACGGGTTCTGCTGTACCGAACCCAGGCTGGGCCGGTACTCCCTAGCCAGCTGCGAGCGGGAGAATTTCCTGAGGTCACGCCCTTCAAAGAGGATACTCCCCGAGGTCAACTTCTCCTGGAGCAGCACCGCCTTGGCCGTAGTCGTCTTGCCGGCGCCCGACTCCCCAACCAGGCTCAGCGTCTTGCCCCGCTCTATGGTGAACGATATGCCGTCCACCGCCCTTACCCAGCCGACGGTGCGCTGGAGAAAACCTTTTTTAATCGGGTAGTGCTTCGTCAGGTCGCACCCTTCCAATAAAACATCAGCCATGGTCTATTGCACCCTCCAACATGATACCGAGTGCCCATCGCTAATCTCCACCTGATGGGGCTCTCTCTTGCGGCAAACATCGGTGGCGACAGAGCAGCGGGGGTAGAATCGGCAGCCGGGAGGCAAGTTCATCAGCGAGGGAGGCTGCCCTTTAATCGAGTAAAGCCGTTTATCCTTATGGTCCAGACGAGGCACCGAGTCCATCATAGCCACGGTATAAGGATGTTTGGGGGCTTTGAACAATTCGCTGGTCGTAGCCGTCTCAACTATCTTACCGGCATACATCACCCCTACCCGATGGCACATATTGGCCACGACCCCGAAGTCGTGGGTAATAAAGATTATCGAGATATTGGTCTTTTTCTGAACATCCTTAAACAGGGCCAGGTACTGGGCCTGTATGGTGGCATCGAGAGCAGTGGTGGGCTCATCGGCTATCAACAGGCGGGGGCGGCAGGACATGGCGATGGCTCCCACCACCCGCTGCCTCATCCCCCCGCTCATCTGAAAAGGATATTCCCCCAAAATCGTCTCCGGCGAAGGAATCTTAAGCAACCGCAGCGCCGAAATGACCTCCGGTTCAACCATATTATCAGGCAGGTCATGGCGCATCCGCACCGCTTCGGCTATCTGGTCGCCGATGGAGTAAACCGGGTTAAGCGAAGTCATCGGGTCCTGGAGAATCATAGAAATCTCTCTACCGCGATAGGCCCTCATCTCCTTCTTGTCCAGCTCCAGGAGGTTCGTCCCATCGAAGACAACCTTGCCAGCGACAATCCTGCCCGCCGGTTCGGGAAGCAAGCGAAGGATAGACAAAGCGGTTACCGTCTTGCCACAAGCGGATTCGCCGACCAGCCCGAAGGTCTCCCCCTCACGCACGTAGAAGCTTATCCCGTCGACGGCCTTGACCACGCCCCTCCGGGTGAAGAAAAAGGTGTGCAGGTCCTCTACTTCAAGAAGAACTTTGCTCATATTTGCCTCAGCCTGGGGTCAAGCTTATCGCGAAGCCAATCGCCCATAAAGTTCCCGGCCATCACCACCAGCCCGATGGCTACGCCCGGGAAGGTAGATATCCACCAGGCGACATCCAGGAGACTCCTGCCATCGTTTACCATGTTCCCCCATGACGCGGCTGGAGGCGGGATGCCGGCGCCAAGGTAGCTCAAAACAGCCTCCGTCAGAATCACCATACCCACCGCTAATGTCGACATTATTATCAGCGGATTAATAATGTTGGGGAAAATGTGTCTGACCATGATTCTCACCGGGGAGGTACCGATGATGCGCGCCTGGGCCACGAAGTCTGTCTCACGCAGTTTCAGGGCTTCTCCCCGTATCAAGCGTGCGTAGGGGGCCCAACCGAGCATAGATATAGCAATCACAACGGTCCAATAACCCGGCCCAATAGTAGCCGCAAAGAGTAGCGCTATTAAAATCGCTGGAAAGGCCAGGCTTATATCGGTTACCCGCATTAAAAAGCCGTCAGTGCGCCCTCCCAGATAGCCGGCTACTATCCCCAGCGCCGTTCCAACACCGGCGGTAATTACGATAACCATCAGCGCGACGCTTAAGGAAATCTGGGCGCCGTAGATGAGGCGGCTTAAGATGTCCCGCCCGACCAGGTCCGTTCCCAGGATATGAGCGGTACTGCCCCCCTCCATAAAGGCTGGCGGCATAAGCCTATCCGTTAACGCTATCTGGTCATAGGGATAAGGCGCCAGTAAGGGGGCGAATATGGCCATAATCATCGCCACGAGCAACACTACCGCCGGGATAATAAAGGTTAAATTGAGGAAAATCGACTTCGGTCGCTTTACCCCGCTAACCTTATCCAAACCCATAAGCTTTGTCGTAGCCATACCTTATAAAAACCTACATTTGTTGGTATCGTATCTGCGGCTCAATGTATGCGTACAAGATGTCCACTAATAAGTTCACCAGCAGAACCATAGCTGCTACCATCAGGACAATACCCTGTACCACTGGGAAATCACGGGAAAACAACGCATCCAGCATCAACATCCCGACGCCGGGCCAGGCGAAAACTTGCTCGGTAACTACGGTGCCGGTAACCAGCATAGCTAATATCATGCCCGCCGCCGTCAGCGGCGCTATCAGGGCATTCCTCAAGGCATGCTTCCAGATAACTATCCTCTCAGGAAGCCCTTTGATTCTGGCCATCTTGATGTATTCGCTGTCAAGGACATCCAGCATGCTGGAACGGACCAGTCGTAGCATGCCCGGCAACAGGAAAAAGGCCATGGTGGAGACCGGCAGCACATAGTGAGAAAAATCACCCATGTGGGAGGGCGGAAATATTTGCCAATACACGGAAAAGAGCAGGATGCACATGATAGCTAACCAGAAACCAGGCAACGCCTGCCCCAGGATAGCTACGAACTTTACCCCGTTGTCCATCCACGTGTCGCGTTTGACCGCCCCCAAAACCCCCAGCAAGAGCGCCACTATCATACTTAGCAAGAATGCCGGGACAGCCAATAGTAAGGAATTGTCCAGTCTCTCCCAAATCATCTCGGTTACCGGCCGCCTCTGGCCAAGAAGGGATTCGCCGAGGTCGCCCTGAGCCAGGTCGGTTATGAAAATCCAGTACTGTTCCGGTAAGGGTTTATCCAGGCCCAGATTGGCTCTGATACGGGCTATGTCTTCCTCTGTAGACATGCTGGTTCGGTACAGCATGGTGGGGTCTCCGGAAGCCCGAACCAGGAGAAAGATTAATACCGAGATACCGATGAGGGCTACAAATGACTGGAGCAAGCGCACTATGATGAAGCGCGTCATCGGCTCTTTTCCTTAATACAATATCTGGCTGGCACGGCGTCAGTCCGCATATTACTAAGACTTGCCACTATTATATATCCTTGCCGACGAATTGCCAAATATTCTTGCCTCCGGGCCGAAAGCTAATCTTTATTCAGTCGGAAGTTTTAGCTACCCGCCCGGCAGGCAAGAGCACAGTTTAATTAAGAACCGTAATTTTAGGCCACACCAAAGGGCTCCGGGGAGCGAGCTTGCGCCCCCCGGAACCCCATTGCCCAACCTTGTAGAACAAGTATTGTTCTACCTGGCCTCAATGTCCGCGTAAGCGTCGGCCATGGTCATCCAAAGACCCCAGCCGAAATCACCAATGACATCGTCGTTGACGACCATCTGGTCGAATACCAAGGCAACACCAAAGTTCACGAGCATAACATCATTTACGTAAGTCATAAACTCTGACCAGTACTGCTCGCACAACTCGGGGTCAGGCTCATGGACCGCCTTTTCATAGAGCACCACCGCTTGTGGGTCGTTCCCGCAGGTGTGCACGCCACCGCAGTACATGTTGAATGAGTGGTAGACGTTGTTAGCCCAGGCGTCAGGGTATACCCACGGGAAAATGGCGCCTTGACTGGGGAAGTCCGGCTCGTCATAATGCGGGACGAAGAACATGCCGGCCCACTCAAAGGGGTCGACAATGTTTATCCGTGTCTGGATGCCCGCCGCCGACCAGTAGCCCTGGAGTATCAGCATTAAATCAGCTGTATACGCGGTGCCAGTCTGAACCCATATGTCTATTATCGGGTCATCGAAGTCATCCGGATAGCCAGCGTCCGCTAGCAACGATTGGGCCATAGCCAGATCGTATGTTTCAGGCTCCCAATCATCGTCCCAGCCCCAGCTGCCCTGCCACATGAACCACCGGCCTCCCGGTTCGGCATAACCATGGAAGAAGGTCGCGCAGAGCTCCTCATAGTCAATAGCATAGGTTAAGGCCTGTCGGACCCTTATGTCATAAGTCGGACCTGCTTCCGGCATCCAGGTGCCCGGTATACTAAGCATTATTCCGGTGGGAACCCCGGCTGATTGCAATCTCCAACCCTCGTCTCCCAAATCGAGGGCACGGTCAAGGGAGATACCAGTGATGATATCAACCTCTCCCCGCTCGAGCATGGCAACTTGGGTCGATTCCTCAGGGACTACATATTGGATAAGAGTCTCGAAGTCGGGTATAGTGCGCCAGTGTTCCGTGTTGGCAGTCATTTCAATATAATCACCCGAAACGAAACTCTCGAATATCCAAGGCCCGGAGCCGATGGGGTGCTCCTCAAAATAGTCCCATCCGTTCGCTTCGATATAGGCCTGGGGCAGAACCCGCGTGGCGGCAAAACAAATTGCCAGTGGAATCTCAGGCTCTATGGTCTGATAGACAAAAGTGTAGTCATCAGAGCAATACATGGTATCGAAGTTGTAGCTTAAGTAAGGAGACCATGGATTCCACGATTCGGGTGACTGCATGTGTTCCACAGAGAACATGACGTCGGCGGAGGTAAGCGGGTCGCCGTTGTGGAAGTTCACGCCTTCACGGATATCGAAGGTCCAGGTCAATCCATCCTCGCTTATCGTCCAGTCTTCAGCTATTGCCCCAACGAAGGTGCCGGTATCGTCCCACGTAATTACCGGGTCATACATGGACCAGCCAAAGAACGACTCCCCATCGATTGGGTCCATCGACTCATAAGCAAAAGTGGGCATGGAGACACGCAGGACGCTGCCGGGCGCTGGCATATCCTCACCGCAACCAGCGAGGCTTATCCCGGCAACCAGGATAATGGCTAAAGGAATTAATAGATACTTCTTCATTTTGGTAAATTCTACCTCCTTAGTTGATTCTCCATAGACTATTTCCCCCCCCCTACGTCATAGTGTACCTCCTTTCCCTACTCGAGGCCCCCTGGTTTCAAAACAAGGATTGTTTTTAGCCTCCGTTGTATCTTAAGGCTGTTTTCCACAGGGTCGTTTTCCAATTATACTCCCCTCATCTGGCTTGTCAATACTTGACGGAAGGATGCCTAAAAATCCCGGCTCTGCCGGGGTCAGAGAAATAGAGAGACTCACCTGCCATGGTGAGCCTGAACCTGAACATATACGGGCTAAAGTAAGCCCAGGGATTCTGGTACTGGATAGTTTTTATTCTATCAATAGTTGCCATATTCTTTGGCAGCCTCCATCACAGCGTGCAGATTGTCCGGGTTCCCCTTATCCACGGCTGCTCCTCCGGTTAAGATATAACCGCCGCCTGGGGCACAGGTCTCGATAAGCTTACGGCAGTGTTCTTTGACCTCCTGGGGGGTACCGGTGCAAAGCACCGTGACCGGAATATTGCCGGCAATACAGGCGGTATCGCCGAGGACTTTTTTGGCTTTAGCCATATCCATATGTTCGAACCACCATATCACCCCACTTCGGGGCATATCCTTGATAATCTCCAGCCGCGGTTCGTAGTTCCCCTCAGCGAATGGCATCGGCACCAGACCCTCGCTAATCAAGCCCATCATAATCTTCTTGAAGGTAGGCCAGTAGAAAGTCTTAAACTGCTCGTTGGACATGAAACCGCCCGTCCCTTTATGGAGGGGCATTACAATTATCGGACATCCCGAAGAATTCGCGCCGGCTACGGCCTCATCAATCGCTATAGGCACCATCCTTTCCATCGCTTCCTGAAGCTTGTCCGGCCGCCGGAACATATCCGTCATTATCCCGGTCGTCCCCCTGAGCATATCGCCTATCATATCAAAGGGCGCCCCAGACATACCACCCCAGAAAGCGGGGAAACCCGCTTCCAGCGACTCCCGGTTGACATCATTGACAGCCTCCATCCATCTCATGGTTTCTTCTCCGGCATCCATCAGTGTCTTGAAAGCCGCCTGGATTTCCGGGTCGGCGAAGTAGGCTACATAGAAGACCGGTATGCCGACAAAGGCCGTCAGCTGAGGCAACTTCTCAAAAGCCTTGCAGGCACCCATGGCGCGGGGCATGAAGGTCCTCAGCCAGAAATCAGAAGGGTCTTTAATGAGCTTATCGTATTCCTCTGCCTTTATATACTCGCCTTCGATGAACTGGTAAGATTCGATATCGTCAGCTAGGCCGTGCCCCGGCCATTTTTCCAACTTAAAATCAATGGCTTCAAGTACCCTCCCCGGAAGGATAAGACCGGGACCGAGAAGCGTGTCCGAGTCAAATTCCCGGATAAACTCCCGCCACGCCCGTCGGAGTTCGTCATAATCATACATAATCGTCTTGAGATTTACCCCGGCGAAATAAGCCGGGATATTCCCCGCCGGCAGTATGACCGGCACGCGGTCAGGTTCCTCCAGTTTGATGGCTTTAATGAATCTGGTTACCCTCTCCTTATACTTCTTTTCCGCCTCGGGGGAGGAGAATTTCACGTCTGGTGAGAGCCACTTCTTGAACCGCTCCTCGCGCCTCTCCTGCCAGGTCATATCCGCCCACTTCTTTTCTGTATTCATCATTTGCCTTACTCCTATTTAAGTCTATTTATAAACGCCGTACTGCTTGGCCGTATCGACGATAGCGTGCAGGTTATCCGGATTGCAATTATCGATGCTGGCTCCCAGGGTCAGGATGTAACCGCCGTCCGGGGCGCAGGTATCGATGAGCCAGCGGCAGTATTCCTTGACCTTCTCCGGCGTGCCGGTGCGCAGCAGTGAGCCGGTAACATTGCCGCCGATACAGGCATAGCCACCGAGCACCTTCTTGGCTTTGGCCATATCCGTCTTTTCAAAGACCCATACCACCGAACCCCTGGGCAGGTCCTTGATATATTCCAGGCGCCGGTTGTAGGTGCCGTCAACGACCATATAGGGCACCAGGCCCTCGTCAATCAAGCCCAGCAACAGCTTGCGGAAAGAGGGCCAGTAAAACTTCTCGAACTGCTCGTCGGACATGAACACGTCGTCGCCCTTGTGCATGGGAATGAACACGGTCGGGCTCAGGGACATATCGGCCTGCTCTTTGACCTCCTGCAGGCTTAAAGGTATGAGCCTCTCCATAGCCTCCAGCAGTTTATCCGGCTGGCGGTACATGTCCATGACGGCACCATAGGTGCCGCGCAGAATATCGGCGATGGTATCGAAGGGCGCCAGGGCTATGCCCCCACCCTCGGAGGGGTAGCCCGCCTCCAGGACGGCCTGGCTGACTTCGATGACGACCTTCAGCCACTTGTCCTTTTCCTCGTTGGCTTTATTGATGGCGTCAAACATGGGGCGAAACTCAGGATCACTGGCAGCATTGAGCATCAGGAAAGGTATGCCTATAACTGAGGAAATGGAAGGGAGCTTGGCCATAGGAGCAAAAGCCCCCCAGGTGCGGGGCAAGATATAGCGGAGCATAAAATCGGCGGGGTTGTTGATGAGGGCGTCATACTCATCGGCCTTCATGTACTCTTTCTCGACGAACTGTATCATGGAGGCGCTATCGGGCAGACCATTACCCGGCCATTTGTAAAGCTTGTAGTCTAAGATATCGTATAGTTTCCCGGGGACGGTGAAAGCGGCCACGCCCACCGTGTCCGAATCGAAGTCAAGGGCAAATTTCACCCAGGCCCGGCGCATCGCCTCGTAGTCGTACATGATTGTCTTGAAGTCGAAGCCGGCGTAGTAGGCCGGGAAGGAACCGCCCGGAATCTGGCAGGGCACGCGGTCGGGCTTCTCCAGCTTGATGGCGTTAATGATTCTGGTAGCCCTGGCTTTGTAGCCCTCTCTGGCTTCGGGGCTAACGAAGTTGACGCCCGGCGCCGAGAGCCACTTCTCAAACCGCTCCTCGCGCCTCTCCTGCCAGGTCATATCCGCCCATGTCTTGGCTACTTTTACTTGACTCCTATCCATTTCTTGACCAGAGATACCGCCTCCATAGCATCCTTGCCGTAGGCATCGGCCTTGGCAAATTTCTTAACTTCGTCGTCCATCTGACCGCCGCCAATCATGATTTTCATTTTATCCCTCAAACCAGCCGCCTCCAGGGCCTCCACCGTTTCCTTCATGGAGTCAAAGGCGAGGGTTAAAAATCCGCTCAAACCCAATACCGGCGCCGAGGTCTCTTTCATTTTCTCGACGAACTTCTGCGGGGGGACATCAACGCCCAGGTTGTAGACCTCAAAACCGTGAACGTCCAGCATGAAGCCGACAATGTTCAAGCCGATATCATGAATATCACCGGCTACCGTGCCGATAACCACCTTACCCAGACGCTTGCTTTCCGCCGGCCGGGTCAGATACGGTTTAACCAGCTCGGTTATCTGGGTGAGCAGTTCGCCGGAATAGACCAGCTCGGGAATAAAGTATTTGCCTTCGGCAAAGCGGTCGCCCACCACTTCCATAGCCTTGCGGCTATCATCCAGAATCGCCAATGCCTCCTCGCCAGCTTCAAGCCTCTGCTTGGTAAGCTTAATAACCTCTTCCTCTTGCAAATCAGCTAACAGGTCAACAAAATCTTTGGGCATAAATCTATCCTTCTCTAAAGTTTATTGATGGCCGACCCAGCTCAGGGTAAGGAACAACCGACCACGGCTGAGTATACTAGTGCTCAGATAAAAAGTCAACTGTTTTCGCCATATGGCTATAGGGAGCCGCCCTTTTCATTCCTCTACATCCAGCCCCCACATCTTAAACAGCTCCTTGTAGAAATCAGGACGGGGGAAATCGGGCCTCAGGTCCATGGTGAAATACTTATAACTCATCTTCATATCGTCAAAGCGCTTCAGCCCCGACATCATCTCGGCCATTTTATCCGCCGGCACGGAGAGGATAATCTCGTCCTCACCCGCCATCGCCCGCTCGTACTCGCCGGGGTCGGGCAGGGTAATGCGGTACTGGCCGTTGAGCATCACCGGAACCACCGAGTAAACGCAGGAATCGATGGGGTCAAACTGGGAGTTCACCAGGTATCCCTCTTTGAACTTCACCGCCATAAGCAGACTCCTTAGCTGGGCCGTGTTGGAATAGACGAGCACCAGGTCCGGCTCAAAGCTGGCGCTCTTTAAGGGCGCGGAGAGGATGCCGATATACTTGCCGTATTCCAGGCGGGGGAAAATCTTGGCTACCTTCTTAGCCGCCTCCATGTTTTCCACGATATAGATAAGGGGGGAGATAGTCTTCTCGTCAAAGGGTTTGACCAGCCCGTAGCCTATCAGGGACGCCCAGCACCAGTTGTCCTCTTTGAGCATGGCTATTGTTTCCCCGCGGCGGCGCGTCAGGGCAAAGGCCTGGCACTGGGCGAGGTGGTAACCGCGGTCTCTTTTCGGCCTGATAGCTTCAGCGGGAATATCCTCTTCCTTCTCCAGCATTTTCACGGCTATGGGCGATGTCTTGAGCATAAGTATCCGCTCCAGCTCCTCCCCATAGCTATTGAAGTCTTTCACTGTGGTCACGTCCTGCCTCCTTAAATAGTTTTATCGCTGTCAGCCCCCATTATGAGAGAAACGGCGCCATTTTGCAAAGTCCGCCTATTAGCTTGCATTGAAAACGTGGTATGATATAGAAGTTAAAAATGACCATCAAGCTACACCTTTAAGCCGGTGCTCCTGGCTAAAGATGCTAATATCTCAAATAAGCTATGAATGGAGGTAGCTTTATGTATAAGGGCGGTTATACGGGAAGAATCTTAAGGGTAGACTTAACCAGTCAGTCTGCCAAAGAGGAAGCAATCTCTGAAGAATTGGCCAAGAATTATCTTGGCGGTGCCGGTTTCGCCATAAAATACTTATACGATGAGCTAAAACCGGGGACTCCCCCCTTGGATAAAGCCAACAAGCTAATTTTCGCTGTCGGCCCGCTGACCGCTACCGGCGCTCCCTGTAGCAGCCGAATGGCCGTGGCGGCCAAGTCACCACTGACCAATGCCGTGGGCATGGCCCTGGCCGGAGGTCATTTCCCGGCCGAGATGAAAAGGGCCGGCTACGACATGATAATCATCGAAGGCAAGGCGGAGAAGCCCACCTACATAGCCATCAAGGAGGGGGAGGTACGCTTCCGGTCGGCCGAAAAGCTGAAGGGCATGATGACCACCGACACCCAGCTTTTTATTAAGGAAGAGCTGGGCGACCATAACTACCGGATTGCCTGCATCGGCCCGGCCGGGGAGAGGCTTGTCCCCCTGGCCTGTATCGTCAACGAGCGCCGGGCGGCCGGTAGAAAGGGGCTGGGGGCGGTGATGGGCTCCAAGAACCTGAAGGCTATCGCCATACGCGGACATCACCGGCCGGAAATAGCCGACGCCGAGAAGTTCAAAAAGGCGCGGCAGGCTATGAACAAGGCGATGAGAGACAGCGAGGTGCTCTACCCCCATTTCGCCAAGGACGGCACCCCCATGATAATCGACGACATGACCAAGATGGGAATCTACTCGGCCAAGAACTGGTCGGCTACCGGTGAGGTCAATCTGGTAAAAGAGCAGGGCCGCGACGCCCAGCATGCCATGATAGTTACCAGCGCGCACTGCGCCGATTGCCCGGTGGGCTGTACCCAGGTCAAGCTGGTCAAAGAGGGCCCCTATGCCGGTTACCTTAGCGAAGGCCCTGAGTTCGAGACGACATATTCACTGGGAAGCACCGTAGGCGTAGGCTATCTGCCCGCTATCATTGCCGCCGACCGGCTCTGCGACGAATACGGCATAGATACCATGTCGGCCGGGGTTACCATCGGCTTTGCCATGGAGCTCTACGAGAGGGGCCTGCTGACCAAGCAGGATACCGGGGGATTAGAGCTCAAGTTCGGCAATCACCAGGCAATGATTGAGATGCTGCGGCAGATGGCTTATAGAGAAGGCCTAGGCGCCATTCTGTGCCAGGGCAGTAAGAAAGCGGCCGAGAAAATAGGCAAAGGCTCAGAAGAGTATGCCATGCAGATAAAGGGACTGGAATTACCCGCTTACGACGTCAGGGGGGCCAAGGCACACGGTCTGAATTACGCCACCTCCTACACCGGGGCCGACCACAACCGGGGCTACGCCTACCAGGAAATCTTCGGCATACCCCATCCGGAAGAGGTCGATAGATTTGTCATAGAAGGCAAGGGCAAACTGACCAAGTGGAACCAGGACGTCCGCTGCGTCACCTGTGATTGCGCCACCATGTGCGCCTTTATCCTCGATATGGCCGTGCCCGACATCGCCTGTCAAAACACGGCCGACCTGGTCAGCGCGGCTACGGGTATGCACCTCGCCGCCGATGAAGTCCAGCAAATCGGTGAGAGGATAAATAATGTTGCCCGCCTTTTCAACGGCAGGGAAGGATTTAGCCGCAAGGACGATACCTTCCCCAAACGCATCATGACCGAGGCGATTAAGGCGGGGGATTCGGCCGGCCAGCTTATCAGCCAGAAAGACCTCGATGCCATGCTCGACGAGTATTACCAGGCGCGCGGCTGGGATAAAAACGGCAAGCCGACTGCGGCCAAACTTAAAGAATTGGGCTTATGAAGAATAAAGAAAAGGAGGTCAAAAATGGCCAAGGAAATCATCCTCTACAATCTAAAGCCGGAGGTAACCGACGAGGAATACAAGGACTATGTCGTCAACGAGAAAGGTCCCCTGCTGGATAGCCTGCCCTCAGCCAAGAAATTCGAGATGGTCAAGATAACCGGCGCCGCCACGGGAGAGATCCCCTATAAATATGTAGGCATCCTGCACCTTTCCAGCCTGGACGACTTCTACCAGAAGGACGCCAAGTCGCCCAAGTTCCAGGAGTTCCTGGCTAAGTGGCAGACCAAGGTGTCCGACTTCCATATCCTCTTTGGCGAAGAGATATACTAGCCCGGAGTTAAAAACAGGAGGCATTTTATGGCGAGGAATACGCATGCGGTAATCGTCGGCGGGGGCACGAGCAAATTCGGCGTAAGAGAAGCAACTTTATTCGATATGGTCCAGGAGGCGGCCAAAGCCTGCTCCGACGACATTCCGGCACTGAAGCCCAGAGACATTGACGGCCTCCTCTTTTGTTCCACAAAAGTGGGCAGGCATTCCAACGCCCTTAACACGGCACCGCTTATCGCTCACCGGTTGGGGCTAAAACCGACCTCGATTTGCACCCGGCTGGATACCCTCTGCGCCGGCTCCAACACGGGGATTATCCTGGCCAAGGGACTGGTCGAAAGCGGCATCGCCGAGGTAGTCCTGGTGACCGGCGCCGAGAAGAGCTACCTGCCCCAGAGATGGGAAACAAACTATACGGAACTGGCGGTCAACGACCATGACTGGGACTCGGCCATGGGCCTGGGCGTACCCCCGCCCTTCTTTGCCATGATTGCCAAAATGCACATGAAGCGCTACGGGACGACCAAGGAGCAGATGGCCCATGTCTCGGTAGCCAACTATAACTACGGCTCGACCAATCCCAAAGCGCACTTTTACCCCAAGACGCTCACCATGGAAGAGGCGCTGGAGGCCCGGCTAATCGCCGACCCATTCGGTCTTTTCGACTGCTGTCCCCTAACCGATGGCGCCTCGGCGGTTATCATTGCCTCGGAGGAGAGGGCCAGGGAGATGTCTGAGCGGCCGCTGGTCTACATCCGCGGCACGGGGCAGCACGCCACCCACAGCATGTCGGCCGGCTGGCCCGGTGAAACCCTGGCCGAGTGGCCTCATCTGAAGAAAGCGGCTGAGGTAGCCTACAAAAACGCTAGAGTTACCCCCAAGGATATAGACGTAGCTCAGGTCCATGACTGCTTCACCATATCCGAGATTATAGAGATGGAGGAGCTCGGTTTCTGTGAGAAGGGAGAGGGCGGTGCTTACGTAGCCTCAGGTGCCCTCAATCTTGGTGGCAAACGTCCCATAAATACCGATGGGGGCCTTATCAGCTGCGGACACCCCTTCGGTGCCTCCGGCGCCCGCCAGTCCCTCGAGCTTTGCAAGCAACTTCAGGGGAGGGCGATAAACCAGGCGAAAAATCCCAAGTTTGCCCTGGCCCATAACTTGAGCGGTGCCTGTGCCCAGCACACGGTGGTAATCTACGGGACGGAACCGGTTGAATAAAACATCATTAGGATAAGGAGAAAGAAGATGGCGGAATTACAAGAGGCAACAATAGTAGGGACTCCGGCTCTGGACGGAAGATATATTACCGAAATGGATATGTGGCCATTGGAATGCCCGGAATTTAATCGGCTCTATCAGTTTTACGATAACCTCAGAGAGGGCAGGTTTACCACCACCAAGTGCCAGAAGTGCGGGCATATCGCCTTTCCGCCGGGCGTTATCTGCCCTAAGTGCTGGTCGGAAGAGCTGGAGTGGGTAGACCTGCCCCAGAGAGCTAAGGTGGTTACCTTCACCGAGACACAGGCCGGCGCCCCCATCGGTTTTCCCCGCCCGCTAATCATGGCCTGGCTCGGCTTTGATAAGGATAGCCCGATAAAGCACCTGCTGGTTCGCATCGTAAACTGCACCGAAGGCGAGTTAAAAGAGGGCGATGAGGTCAGGCTGGTCGTCTTTGAAGTCCCGTCACACCCGATAGAGGTCAAGAAAGAAACAAAGATATGCGACAGGGTATATTATGCCTTTGAGCCGGTGAAATAGGCGGCTTTCATACAGGAGGCGTTAATGAAAAAGGTGGAGCGATACTGGAACCCGGTCCTGGAGACACTGCCGCGTGAAAAACTTCAGCAGTTACAGCTAAAGAAGTTTAAGAACATCCTCAAGTGGGCTTATGAAAACTCGCCGTTCTACCAGCGCCTTTATAAGGAGGCCGGCCTCGAGCCCGGCGATATTAAAACGCTTGACGATATAGGCAAAGTCCCCAAGACAGAAAAGTCAATGCTCCGGGAGGCACAGGGCCGAGAGCCCTACCCCTACGGTAGTATACTTTCTGTGCCTTTAGAACAGGTAACCGAATACCGCCAGACCAGCGGCACCACCGGACAGCCCGTCTATCACCCGGAGACCTGGCAGGACTGGGAGTGGTCGGCCGAGTCATGGGCTTACGCCCTGTATGCTCACGGCTATCGCGACTACGATAGGGTGTTCTTGCCCTTCGGCTACAGCATTAACATAGCTTTCTGGGCGGGTCACTACGCCGCCGAGAAGATAGGCTGTGAGGTCGTTCCCGGCGGGGTGCTCAATACAGAGGCCAGGTTGCTCAAGATGCAGGAACTAAGAACCACCGCCCTCATGGCCACCCCCACCTATATTTTAGGCATGGCCGACACTGCCAGGAAAAAACTGGGGATAGACCCGGCCAGGGACTTATATATAAGGAAGATAACAGCCGCCGGCGAACCGGGGGCCTGTATCCCGGCAACCAAAAAGCGCATGGAGGAGATGTGGGGGGCTAAGGTCTATGACCAGGTCGGCGCCACCGAGATAGGGCACTGGGGCTTTGAGTGCCAGGCCCAGGCCGGACTGCATGTCCTTGAAGCCTTCCACCTGGTCGAGATAGAGGATATCGAGAGCGGCCAGGCTATCACCGAGCCGGGCCGGAGGGGCAAGCTGGTCATCACTACCTTTGACCGCTTCGCCCACCCCTGCATCAGGTTCGATTCCAAGGATATAAGCGAGTGGAGCCCTGACCAGTGCCAGTGCGAGCGGACATTCCGGCTGCTTAAAGGCGGCGTTGTCGGCCGCGCCGATGACATCACCAAGGTGAAGGGGGTGCTGTTGGCGCCAAGCTCTATTGAGGAGGTGGTCAGAGGCATCCCGGAGCTGGGTGACGAATACGAGGTAATAGTGACCAAGAAGGGCGATATTGACGTTATAACGCTGAAAGTAGAGCCAGTCCCGGGGCAGGAGAACAACGCTGAAGCCATCAAGAGTAAGCTGACCGACCAGCTCAGGGTAAAGACCGGGCTGGGCTACAACCTGGAGTTCTACCAGTATGGCAGCCTGCCCCGCTATGACATCAAGGCGAAGAGGTTCAAGGACTTAAGAACTAAGGAGTAGCATGGCTGAAGAATATAAAATAGGGGACATGGCAGAAAAGATCAAGATACTTAAAAAGACAGCCACCGAGCTAAAGCGTATCTCGGGAGGGATTCAGGCCGTAGACAGAAACGTCGACCGCATCCTGGCCAGCATCAAGATGCTGGAGATAAACGTCAGCGATATTAAAGGTCTCCTTTAGTCTTAGCCCTTTTTCATCTGGTCGAACAGCCAGGAGACCCACTGGTCAATCCCCTCGCCGGTGGTACAGGAAATGGGGAAAACCTTCACCTTCTGGTTTATCCCCCGAATAGTCTTACTAAAAGCGTCAACATCGAATTTCAGGTAGGGCAGCAGGTCAACCTTGTTGATGAGCACGGCGTCCGCCTGGTGGAACATCAGGGGATACTTGAAGGGCTTGTCGTCGCCCTCGGGGGTACTGGAGATTAAAACCCTTATATTTTCACCGAGGGTAAACTCAGCGGGGCAGACCAGATTGCCCACGTTCTCGATAAGGAGCAGTTCAATATCCTTTAAGGGCACGCTAGGCAGAGCGCTAGAGGTCATATTGGCGTCAAGGTGACACTCCCCGCCAGTATTTATCTGTACCACGGGCACGCCTTCCTTACCTATGGCCTCGGCATCCAGGCTGGAGCTTATATCACCCTCAACGACCCCGACCCTGGTCTTACCTTTTAGCCGCTTTATGGTCTCCAGAATAAGGCTGGTCTTACCCGCCCCCGGCGAGGACATTACATTGACCACGAAGACATGGTGGCTGTCAAACAACTGCCGGTTCTTCTGCGCTATCTGCTCGTTGGCGCCCAGAATATCTTTAACCACCTTGATTTCCATTCATTCCACCTCAATGCTTTCTACGAAGAGTTCTTTACCGCCGACAATCTCTATATTATTACCCTTACAATAGGGACAAGTCCAGTCGAATTCCCCGAGCTCGAATTTTTTAGCGCAGTGGCGGCACTTAGCCGTGGTCGGGGTTACCTTGAAATTAAGCAAGGCCCCCTCCGCCGCCGTCCCCTTGCTCAAAAAATCGAAGTAGAACTGAACACACTGCCCGACCACGCCGGTCATCTCCCCGATGACCAGGTTGATTTTAGCCACGCTCTCAGCCTCGGCCTTTTCCGCCTCTCCCAGCACCAGGTCGAGCATACTCTGAGTGATACTTAATTCGTGCATTTTTTAGCAAATCCTGGGCAGTAAGTCTCCGACTAACATGTCAACGATTCTGGAAGCCCCCAGCACGGTCTTCATTACCACCCGCCCCGGAGGCTCCGCCCCCACCTCCCCGATAATAGCGGATTTTTTGCCGTACCTGTTTTTCTTCATGATTTCAAGAATTCTATCGGCGTCTCCAGCCGGGACTATTGCCACCAGCTTGCCCTCGTTGGCGACATATAAAGGGTCAAAGCCCAGCATCTCGCAGGCGGCCAGGACCTCCTCCCGCAGCGGAATTTTCTCCTCTTCAATCCTGATGCTCACCCCCGACTGCTTAGCCAGCTCGTTCAAGGTAGTAGCCAGCCCTCCCCTGGTGGGGTCGCGCAGGCAGTGGATATCAGGGCTCACCTTTAGCATCTCGGCGACTAAACCGCCGAGGGGAGCGCAATCGCTTTCAAGTTTGGTAGAGAAACTCAAGCCCTCGCGCTGGCTGATTACGGCAATGCCGTGGTCGCCGATAGTCCCGCTCAAGATAACCTTGTCTCCCGGCTTGGCGTTGCTTCCGGAGACATTAATCCCTTCGGCTATTATACCGACGCCGGCGGTATTGATAAACAGCCTGTCGGCGCTGCCCCTGGGCACCACCTTGGTATCCCCGGTGATGATTGCCACCTTTGACTCCTCAGCCGCTTTTTGCACCGAGCTTACGATTCGCTCCAACTCGCTTAGAGCCAGCCCTTCTTCAATAATGAAAGAAAGGGAGAGATAAAGCGGCTTGGCGCCGGACATAGCCAGGTCGTTCACCGTGCCGCAGACGGCCAGCTTGCCGATGTCCCCGCCGGGGAAAAATATGGGGCTGACCACATAGCTATCGGTAGTGAAAGCCAGCCGGCCGCTTAAATCAAAAACCGCCGAGTCGTCAAGCTTAGCTAAAAGAGGGTTAGCCAGAGCCTTGAGGAAGCTCTTCTCGATAAGCTCATGGGCCAGTTTGCCGCCGCCGCCGTGGGCCAGTAAAATCTTATCCTCCAATGCCCCCTCCATAAAGGTAATGAGCCGAGCAACTGCCCTCGGCAGAGACCATGCAGGGTCCCACCGGGTTTTCTGGGGTGCAGGCCTTGCCGAAGAGCCGGCAATCATCCGGCGTCTTGACGCCGCGCAGGATGTCGCCGCAGATACAGCCCGCCGGCTCAACAGCCGCCCCCGGCTCGAATTCAAAGTTAGCCTCGGCATCAAAGCTCTGGTATTTATCCCTCAGCTTCAAGCCGCTATCGGCCACCACGCCTATTCCCCGCCACCTGGCCGGGCAGGGCTCGAATACCCGCTCCATTAGTTCCAATGCCTGCCGGTTGCCCTCAGGGCGCACCCCTCTCCGGTAGGCGATTTCAACACGGGACTGGCCTTTTTCCACCTGCTCCACCAGCATATCAACGCACTGCAGGATGTCCAGCGGCTCAAAGCCGGAGACGACGCAGGGAATGCCGTAGTCGGCGGCGATAAACTCCCAGGGGTGAGAGCCGATTATGGCGCTGACATGCCCGGGGCAGACTAGTCCTTGAAGCTCGACCTCGCCGGAATCAATCAATGCCCGAATCACTGGCGGGCATAGTTTATGTAAAGAAAGCACGTAGTAGTTCTTTATCCCCTTCTCCTCCGCCTGGAGGATAGAAGCGGCAATCGTTGGGGCGGTGGTCTCAAAGCCGATGCCCAGAAAGACCACCGAGCTATCGGGGTTGTCCTCGGCTATTTCCAGGGCGTCCATGGTGGAATATACCGTCTGCACCTCGGCGCCCTCGGCCTTGGCCTTTTGCAGGCTGGAACGGCTACCGGGGACTTTGAGCATATCGCCGAAGGTGGTAATAATTACCCCAGGAATTTGAGAGAGGGCAATCGCCTTGTCCAGGTCAGCGTTGGCGGTGACACAGATGGGGCAGCCCGGCCCCGAGACCATATCAATAGTTTAGGGTAAAACCTGGCGGATGCCGTACCTGAAGATGGTCACGGTATGGCCGCCGCAGAACTCCATGAAACGCGCCGGGGTCTGGGAGCGGCGCTGAATCCGGGAGATTAGCCCCTCGGCCAGCTCCGAGCGCCTGAATTCAGAGATAAACTTCAATCCTCCACCCCCTCGGCTATCTCCCGCAAAATCTCCAGCGTTTCTTCAGCTTCTTTCTGGTCGAGGACGTTTATGGCATAGCCGGTGTGCACCAGCACATAGTCGCCGACCTTAGCTTCGGGGGTGAGCCAGAGGCTAATGCGGCGGCTGATGCCGCCAATCTCGGCCTCGGCTTCTTTGCCCTCTATTGATGTAATCAGTGCCGGTATGGCTAAACACATATCAAACTCCTGAGATACCCCTCCCCGCTTTAAATCTTTTCCCACCCACCGCCCAAAAGGGTTGCACCCTCTTGCACTCTCTACCCCACCACC
>DUEC01000028.1 GCA_011176635.1 Dehalococcoidia bacterium
CTCTGCCCATGCCCTTACCCATGCCGCGACCCATACCACGCCCCCTGCCCATGCCAAAGCCAGCTCCCATACCGGGGCCAGCTCCCATACTGGGGTCAGCACCCATACCAAAGTGGTCGGGCACATTGGGCTGGGAGCTTGTCTTGAACTCCCCTGACCGGTAGCTTTCGATGACATCCTTTACCTTGCCCGAAACGCTGGTTATCACCTGTATCCCGGCAGAGGAGAGCACCTGATAGGCGTTGGGGCCGCAGTTACCGGTAAGGACCGCCTCAACGCCTTTACCGGCTATCGCCTGTGCCGCCGAGATGCCGGCTCCGCCGGCCGCCATGGCACTGGAGTTATCAACGGCCTCAAACTCCATCGTTTGCGGGTCGGCGATGATGAAATACTGGCAGCGCCCGAAGCGGGGGTCTACCTCAGCATCAAGGCTTTGTCCTGTCGCCGAAATTGCGATTTTCATATTTTCACCACCTCTCACTTAGCTTCCAGTTCTTTGATTCGGGCTTCCAGGTCTTCTAAGTGCTTTTTCACCGCCCTAGCTTCTTCCTTCAGGAAATCCTTTTCCTGCTCAGGCGTCTGAGGAGTGTAGGGCGTTGCCCCCCAGGCCGGGGAGCCGCCGTAGAACCCGGGGGCATAGCCTGAACCGACAAATGCCCCGGGGTACTGGCATCTGGGAAGCCCCCCTCTGCCCCTGCCCACATAGGGCCAGGGAGGAGAGCTGCCTCTGAAGCCAAAGCCCATTCCTCTACCTCCTCCGCCAGACCAACCTCTGCCTATCATGATGTCACCTCCTTTTCCCGATTCTGCATATACGGGCGCTCTCGCCCTGATAGCGCCCGCCGGACAGACTGCGGCGCAGTCTCCACATTTAGTGCACAGCGCCTGGTCTATCACGGCTACATCATCCTGGATGCTGATAGCCTTCTCCCGGCAAACATCAACGCAGGCGCCACAGCCGGTACATTTATCACTGTCAATATAAAACATCTCTCACCTCTTCATAGTAAGCTGCCGGATACCCTCTATCTGCCGGTATGTCGCTCCCTGGCTCACGCAACGAAGGGCTGTCTCCGGCTCAATCACCCTGGTGCCGGATATGGCATCAATGCCGTAGTCGAAGAGCAGCGGCGATAGGGGAGCGGTGTCGCCCAGTACGACCACATAGGCTTCAGGGCGGCATAATTTTAGCAATTGCTCAATGGTGTGGTTGGTAAAGGCGGTGCCGGTGATGCCGACGACATCGGCCTGGGGGACAAGGTTCTCCGCCTCGGCTTCGGCGAAATCGCCCTGGCGCCGGTTTTTCTCAATCACCCAGAGTTCCCTGGCTATCTGCCGTAGTCTGGGGACAAAGGGGAAATGGCCCACAATGGCTACCTTCTTACCCTTCCCCTTCTCGGCGATGAGCTCACCGGCGTTAAGCTCCAGGCATTGTTCTTCGTTGACCTCAAGCAGCGAGTTAATGGCGGCCATGCCGATGGCGGCTTCAAGTATATTATCTGAGTAAGACATCCTAGCCAGTTCCAGGGCGCTTTTCTCCAGAAGGCGCCCCGGCTCTTTTAGCGAGGATTGCTCCTGCCGGAGGGCATCCCAGGGGAGGGTCGCTGCCAGCCCGCAGTTACGGGTTAAAACCGCAGTGTGAAAGAAACCCAGGCGAATGTCCCTCACCCTCGCCTCCGTGTTCAGCGCCGCTATCAAATCATCAAGAACCTTCATATTTGCTGCTGCCACCGTCTACCCATACCCCCGCCGGGCCTCCAGGGCCGGAGTACCGCGATGTCCGCCGTACTGCAGGTAGGGCAAAGCTCCGGCGGCTCCTTTATCATTACTTCAAAGGGTACTTCCCACTCGTGGCCGTTGCCGCAGCGGAAGCGGCGCACCGCCATCTCATAGTTCCCGCCCTCGATTCTTATCGCCTTCCCGTTGAGCAGGGCATCAGCCATCTTCTGCCTTGCCGAGAGCAGTATGCGGGCAAAGGTAGGGCGCGATACGCTCATCTTCCGGGCGCAGTCGTCTTGGGCAAGACCCTCTATGTCCTTCAGCCGGAGCGCCTCGGCCTCCTCAATGGAGAGCCGCACTTCCTGAAGGTGGGCCAGGGGCACGCCAGCAGGCTTGAAGTAGTTCACCCGGGGGAGAGAGTCTACCCGGCGCCAGAGTGGTTGTCTTCCCATTAATCCTCATCCTTATTGTTTAAGTCGTATGACCATCAAATTCAGCAAAATACTAAATAATTATGGTCATATGCTCATAATCTATATTACAATATTATCTATCTGTTGTCAACCCGTATCTTGTAATTTCTACCCAGTGCCCGTTCGGGTCAGAATTTGAGTACTAGTCCAGCGCCGCATTCCTTGCCGCTGTCCGGGAAGAGCCTGAGTATTTCTGACTTGTACTGAGTACAGTGGCAGGGGCATATTAAGGATAGACCTTTTAGCCGCTCGAAGTCATAAAAACCGTGAAAGCCGCCGATAATGCCGTATATCCTGCCGAGTCTTGAGGCTGCCTGAAGAATCTCGCCCACCCCGGGATGAGAACATCCCGTTAAGACCACAATCCCCTTCTTTGTCCTCAGAACTAAAGACTGCTCTACCTCTTTAAGCTCGCCAGTGGAGAAGACATCTTCTGCAATCTGGACAGACTGCCTAACCGGAGTTACCTTTCTTCCCGGTATGAGTGCCATCAAAGAAGAGGGAAGGTAGATTTCAGCCCCATCGTTGACCTCCAGAAGGGACTGGAGACCACCGGTGTGGTCGCCGTGGGCGTGGGAGATGACAACCTTAGCTATGTCACTTGGGTCAATGCCGAGCTCCCGCATGTTATAGAGCAGGGTAGCGCCATCGGCACCGGTGTCGAATAGAATCAGCGCTCGGCTTTCGGTCTCTATGAGGCAGGAAAAACCCCAGCCGGATTCCAGCCCTGGTTGACTAACCTCGTTGTCATAGACAATGGTGATCCTCATCCCGCCTTCGCCTTTCCCCTCAGACTGTTTATCTATGCCTGGGACTAGAAGGTAACCTCAACGCCTTCTTGCCCTAATTCCTGGTCGGTAACCGTTCTTAGAGGCGGCAGCGCGGTGACGTCCATGCCGGGCTCGTGTTTAAAGATGGCGCCGATTTTCTTGCTCAGCATAAATATCAGGCGGGAAATGGGGATGTCCATGGCGCAGGCATCCTGGCACTGCCCGCAATTGACGCAGGAATCCATGACATGGGTAATCCTCACCATGGGGAAGAGCATATGGGGCGGGACCTCTCCCGGCGGGATAAAGCCCCGCTCTGCCTCCAGGAAGCAGACCTCGCAGTAACAGATGGGGCAGGCATCCCGACAGCCGTAGCACTTGATGCAGTGGCTGAACTGCTCGGACCAGTAGCTGAACTTTTCCTCAGCGCTCATTTCTTCTAGGGTGGCGAAGTCCTTCTCCTGCCACTTCTGGGCCGACTCCACGGCGGCCTGGTCTTTTTTCTTTCTGCTCTCTACGGCGTTTCCACTTGGCTGGTCCACCTTGATAGCACCGCCCTCAATAGCGGCCTCGAAAAAGTCAGCCCCCTTATCGGAACAGAGCTCGATAAAGGTCGAATCTTTGTCGGTGGTCCCCCACTTGCCGCAGGCGATGTCGGCCATAACCGGGATGTTGGTCTCACAGCGGCGGCAGTTCTCGCGCCGTCCGTACCCCTTCTCTTCCAGCTCGGCCAGGTCTTTCTTCTTCTCGCTGCCGTCCTTGAGCCTGATTATCAGCTCGTTGCCTTCAATGTCTTCACCGACAACATCGGCGGGCTCTACCTCGAATTGTTCTTTAAAAAGGCTCTTGGCTTTCGCCGAGGGCAGGGTGCCGGTGCAGTTAAGCCCGATAATCAGCAGGTTGTCCAGCTTAATCTGGTTTCTTTTGGCCAGCTCGATGATGGCTTTAGCGTCACAGGGCTTGGCGACAACAGCTATTTTCGAGTTGAAAGCGCCGTCCAGGTATTCCTTGAGGAAGCGGGCAATATTAGGCGAGGCGCAATGAAGCGACCCCGCCGTCTCTATCAAGTCCTTGGGGTCGGTGATGACGACGGCTACGCCGTCATACCTATTGCCGTCCCTCGCCTTTACCGCCACCACCGCCTCCACCTTCTTGCTCTCAAGGGCGAATTTGAGCAGGGCGGTAACGGCCCCGCCGCATTCGGCCTTGTCCGCTGTTTCCTTATCCGGAGAACGGGCGATATACATGTCTCCTTTCATGCCTTCACCTCCATCTTAACGGCGCATACCTTGGTCTCGGCGCACTTGGCACTGGGGTCTAAGGCTGAGATTGTCAGCACATTGGCACAGGAATCGGCGAAGTGGAAGGGAATAAAGAGCAGCCCCGGCGGTACCTCATCGGTCACCTTGGCTTCAGCTTCTATGCTCCCCCGCCTTGTTTTCAGGGTAACTAGGTCTTTATCTTTCACCCCTACCTTAGCGGCATCCTCGGGGTTGACCTCAACAAAGCTGCTGCCAACCTCATCATTCAGCTTGGGTGTCCGGCGTGTCATTGCCCCGGTATGGTAATGGAATATGCTTCTGCCGGTAGTTAAAAAGTAGGGATATTCTTCATCTGGTACTTCTGCCGGGGGTTTATACTCTACCACCTGGAAGTGCCCCAAGCCGTCAGGGGTATTGAATTTCTCCAAAAACATGGTGGGCGTTCCGGGGTGCTCTTCTGAAGGACAGGGCCAGTGAATTCCGCCCACCGTCTTACTCAGCCGTTCGTAGGTTATCCCTTTATATTGGGGAATACAGCGCCTGATTTCCTCAAATATCTCACCTGATGAGGAAAAGTTAAACTTATTCTTACGGCCCATTTTCTCAGCAAGCTGGCATATAATCTGCCAGTCAGGCTTAGCCTCGCCGGGTGGGTCGACAACCTTGTTTATCTTCTGCACTCGCCTGTCTATCCAGGTATGGGTAGCCTCCCTCTCCACCCAGGTAGCCGCTGGCAGCACCACATGGGCAAGCTTGCTTATCTCGGTAGGGAATATGTCCTGAACCACAATGAAATTAGCCTGCTCTAAAGCCTTTTTCACGTTATTAGTATCGGGAACGACCATCATCGGGTCTCCACCCACAATGTAGAGGTAAGGACATTTGTAAAGCATGTCTATATAGGTAATCCCGGGCTTAGTGGGTAGATTTTTCACCCCCCAGGCCTCTTCAAATAACTTGGCTGAGTCCTCACCGACGCGCTTAAACCCGGGGTAGAAAACACATAAGCAGCCCATATCTCCGCTGCCCTCACCATTTATCTGTCCCCTCATTGAGTTTATCCCACTTCCTGGCTTACCGGCATGCCCGCAGAGAAGGGCCAGGTTAGCGTGATTCCTAACGTTGTCAGTGCCAACATAATGCTGGGACATACCCTGGTCATAGAGGATGCAACCCCTCTCTGCCTTGGCATAGGTGGTGGCCGCCTCCTTGATTTTTTCTAGAGGCACACCGGTTATTTCCTCCGCCTGTTTCAGGTCTACCTTGGCTAGGAAGGCGCGCAGTTCGTCAATGCCGGCCGTCCTTGAGGCGATAAATTCCTTATTCTCCAGCCCCTCTTTCAAGATGATGCTCATCATGGCATTTATCAGGGCGGCGTCTGTGCCCGACCTCAGTTGCAGGTGAATATCAGCTAAGTGCCGGGCGGTAGTAGTTTTCCTGGGGTCGGTATATATAACCTTGGCCCCTCTGGCTTTAGCCCGGAGCACTCTGCGGGCTATCATGGGGAAGGTCTCCCTGAGGTTAACACCGGCCAGGAAGAAACAGTCGGCAAGCTCAATCTCGGGCTGGGAGGTCTGCATCACCCCTGAGCCCATGGCCGGAATCAGGGCAGCCGCTGCTGGGGAATGGCACAATCTGCCGCAGTATTCTATATTATTGGTGCCCATCACTACCCGGGTAAACTTCTGCATTACATAGGCATCCTCATTACTATTCCGGCATGAGGCGATAAAGCCAAAGTTCTCCGGAGTCGCCTCCTTGAACTTTGAGGCGACCAGGTCTAGGGCTTCCTCCCAGGAGGTTTCCTTAAGAGTGCCGTTCTTTCTGACCAGCGGCATCTTCAGCCTGTCTTCGCTATAGAGGAACTGGTAGGCGTTTTTGCCCTTGGGGCAGTTCGTCCCCTCGTTGATGGGGTGCTCCTTCCAGGGCTCCTGCCCGATTATCCTGCCGTCCTTAACTATCAGGTTGATACCGCAGCCGCAACTGCAATAGGGACATATAGTAGATAGACACTCGATGCTCATTCTGCCTCCTTCTTAAGCGGGCTTGGCCCCAGCTTCTTTATCGTCTGGGTAAAGCTCTTAACCGTCTCGGCTACCTTGGGCCCCTCAGACGCCGAAATCCATTCCAGCCTCAGCCTCTCACCGCCGATACCTATAGCCTCAAGGAAGGGCTTTAGGCCGGCAACCCTTCTTCTGGCGTTGAGGTTGCCTTTTTGGTAGTGACAGTCACCGGGGTGACAGCCGCAGACCAGAACGCCGTCGGCGCCGGCGGTGAAGGCTTTGGCTATCAGCCGTTCGTCCACTCTGCCCGAGCACATCAGTCTTATAATCCTCACGTTGGGCGGATACTTGGTCCGCGATGTGCCGGCAAGGTCGGCGCCGGTATAGGAGCACCAGTTACAAAAGAAGCCGATTATCTTGGGCTCAAATTCTTCCATGGCCGCCTCCTTTACCCATATTCACCTGACATGCGGCTGTGATTAGTGGTAAAATACGCTAAAGCAGTCTGGTGAAAGGTGCTTGACCAGAGGGCATTATACCCTACGGGGTATGGTAAATCAAGACTAGATTTTAGTGGAGGGTGCCATGACTATAGAAGAAGAGGTAGAGGTATCTCAGGAGGCGCTGTTGAAGCGGCTGAAGAGGGTGGAGGGGCAAATCCGCGGCATCCAGAAGATGATTGCCGAAGACCGTGATTGCGTGAGCATAGTGATGCAGCTGGCGGCGGTGCGTTCCGGCATCGAGGGGGTGGGGGCTCTGGTATTGAATAACTGCATGAAGCTCTGCTTTTATAAGGGCCCTGAGGCGACGACCGATATTGATTCCCTGGCCAGAGCGGTGGCAATCTGGGGGCGGGTGCGGGGTGGGGACGCGGCGCCTGAGATGGAGCGCGGCGCCAGGTCTGGCAACGTGTAGCCGAACTGGTTCAATGCTCCGGGCAGACATTCGACCAAGGCTATAGAACTATATTTAGTATCCCTTGCCCTGGAGCGTCTCTGAGAAGTAGAGGCGTGGCTGGAAGCTGATATAATTTGCCAGAGCTTAATCTGATCAAGCTGATTTTTTATGTTTATTATTAAGACTCGTAACTTAACCAAGAAATTTAAAGACCTGCTGGCGGTAGATGATGTAAATCTAGAGGTGGAAAAGGGGGAATGCTTCGGTCTGCTGGGACCTAATGGGGCAGGGAAGACCTCCCTCATCAGGATGATAACCGCGGTATCACCTCCCACCAGAGGTGATATACAGGTGCTGGGCAATGACCTGAAGACTCATGCCCGCCAGGCGAAAGCTATCTTAGGGGTAGTTCCCCAGTTGGATAATCTCGACCCCGATTTGACCGTGCTTCAGAACCTGATGACCTTTGCTCGCTATTTCGACATACCCAAGCATGAGGCACACCGGCGTAGCATGGAAATCCTAAACCTGTTGGAACTCAGCAATAAACGCAATAGCCGCATAAAGGAGCTATCAGGGGGGATGAAACGGCGTCTGCTGATAGCCAGGGGCTTGATTAACCTGCCCCAGATAGTGGTCCTTGACGAGCCGACAATAGGCCTCGACCCGCAGGGCAAATATCTAGTCTGGGACAAGCTCGCTGAATTAAAATCTCAGGGCGTTACCCAGCTTCTTTGCACCCAGAATATGGAAGAGGCGACCGTGCTTTGCGACCGGGTGGCCATAATGCATCAAGGCAAAATCCTGAGCCTGGGTACTCCCCAGGGCCTCATTGCTCAGTATGCCGGCAGTGAGGTATGGGAGATTGAGCCAACAGCAGAGGAAAGGGATAAAACCGTCAAAGAGCTAGAAAGTCGTGGGCTTGGCTTTGAGGAGGTGGGGAGTAAGATTCATGTTTTCCAGGTAGAGGGCAGCCAGGTGAGCCGGGGATTGGTTGAATCTCCGGAGAGAGTGAGGCGGAGACCAGCCACCCTGGAGGACGTCTTCTTCCGGCTTACGGGGAGGTCTTTAGCGGAATGAAACCCTTTTCCTGGCGTTCTATCAGGGTGTGGCAGCGCAACCGGGATGTCTTCTTCAGGCTATGGCACTCAGAAGCCCCTGGTTCTATAGCGGAACCGATTATTATCCTGCTGGCTATGGGCCTGGGTCTGGGGGCATATGTTGGCCTGGTTGACGGGCAGAAGTACATTGAGTTTATCGCCCCGGGTATTATCGCCAGCTATGCCATGTTCAGCGCCAGCTTTGAGTGTACCTACGGTAGCTACATCCGCATGGAGTACCAGAAGACCTATGACGCCATTATTGCCACGCCGCTGAGCGTTGAGGACGTCATCGCCGGCGAAATCTTCTGGGGGGCGACACGCTCGCTGATGACGGGCACTCTCATCCTGGCCATTGCCGCTATTTTCCAGCTGATACCTTCACTCTGGGCACTGCTCATACCGCCGCTTGCCTTCCTGGAAGGTCTAATGTTTGCTTCCATTGCTATACTCTTCACCTCTCTTGCCCCCGCTATCTACAGCTTTAATTACTATTTCACCCTGTTTATCACTCCCATGTTCTTTTTCGGCGGAGTGTTCTTCCCCCTCTCTTCTTTCCCGGAGATAGTGCAGACTTTAAGCTGGATAGTACCGCTAACGCCGGTGGTGCATCTTAGCCGGGCGCTAACCAGCGGGGAATTTCACATCGGCCTTCTCTGGGCGCTGGCCCTTATAGTTGGCCTAACCGTCCTCTTTTTCTCCCTATCAATGGTTAGCATGAGGCGTAGACTGACC
>DUEC01000029.1 GCA_011176635.1 Dehalococcoidia bacterium
GCAAACAAAAAAGGGGCTCCAAAGCCCCCTCTAAAACAAACTTCCCCCTGATAACTAGCTCTGGACCTTCCCCTTAGCTATGGTCACCAGATTGGCGAAATCCTCAGGTTCCCTGACCGCCATATCGGCCAGCATCTTGCGGTTTATTTCAACCCCCGACTTCTTCAAGCCGTTGATAAACTGGCTGTAGGTAAGCCCCTGGGCGCGGCTGGCAGCGCTGACCCGCAGAATCCAAAGCCGCCTCATATCACCCTTTCGCTCCCGACGGTGAGCGTAGGCATATCTCAGAGCATGGAGCATAGACTCCTTGGCCCGGCGATAAAGGGAATGCCGGGTCGCCCTGTGCCCCTTGGTCATAGCCAGCACTTTCTTATGTCGGCGGTGGCTGGTTACACCTCTCTTGATTCTCAAAAGCTATTCTCCTATTTCACTCCGTAGGGTAAAAGCCTCTTCACCCGTTTCCTATCAACGGAACTTACCGGTATCGTCTCATCGAAGAGACGCCGAGTACGCTTGGGCTTGCGGCGGCGCAGGTGGCTCTTGCCGCCCTTGACCCGCATAACTTTGCCGCTACCGGTGATATGGAAGCGGCGAGAGGCTCCCTTATGTGTTTTTATCTTGGGCACTCTTAACCTCTTTTATTTCCTCGCTGGCTTTAGCCTTCGGGGCAGCCCCCGGTGAGAGGATTACGGTCATGCTCCTCCCCTCCATTACCGGCTGCCGGGCGATAGCCGCCACCCCCTGCAGGGACTCCGTCATCCTCTGCAATAACCTCCAGCCGAGCTCGGGGTGGGTGATTTCACGCCCCCGGAACCTCACCGTCACCTTGACCTTGTCCCCCTCGTCCAGGAGCTTCTTTACCAGCCTGGTCTTGGACTCAAAATCATGACTATCAATCTTGGGCCTCAGCCTGACCTCTCGCAAAAGGGAAACCTTCTGGCTTTTCCTGAGTTCGCGCTCTTTCTTGGCCTGCTCATACCTATACTTACCGTAATCAAGCAGGCGGCATACCGGCGGTACTGCGGTAGGGGCTACCTCCACCAAGTCAAGGTCATGCCTTCTGGCCATCTCCAGTGCCTGGCCCAAAGGCATAACCCCTAACTGCTCCCCCTTCTCACCCACCACGCGGACTTCCCTGGCTCTAATGCCCTGGTTAACCCGTAGCGTCTTAACTATATCCTATTTACCTCCCCCACGCCCTTAGCACGTTGTGAGCCAAAACTATAGCATAGAAGCCTTACGATAGTCAAGTTAGCGCTTTAACTTCTTGTCCCGATTAGCTATGGACTTGATTACCCTTTTCTTGAAATCGGCGAAGGGCAGCGAAGCCTGTTGCTCCCCGCTGCGCAGGCGGACGGAAACGTTGGCTTCGGCAATCTCCCGGTCGCCGACAACCAGCATATAGGGTATCTTTTCCAGCTGCGCCTGCCGAATTTTGAGGTTCACCGTCTCCGAGCGCTCGTCGACCACCACCCGCACCCCCCCGCTTTTAAGCTCAGCCTCCAGCTTACGGGCGTATTCCAGGTGGCGGTCGGCTATCGGAATCACCGTCACCTGGACCGGCGCCAGCCAAAGCGGGAAGGCGCCCCCGTAGTGCTCAATCAGCGAGGCCAGAAAACGTTCCATGCTCCCCAGCACGGTGCGGTGCACCATAGCCACCATATGCTCCTGCCCGTCTTCGCCGACATAGTTAACATCAAAGCGCTGGGGAAGGTTAAAATCAACCTGAATGGTGGGGCCCTGCCACCCCCGGCCCACCGCATCCTCAAACTTAATATCTATCTTAGGCCCATAAAAAACGCCTTCACCGGGGTCCACCTCATAGGCAAGCTTCTGCCGAGCCAGCGCCCTGGCCAGAGTATCAGTTGCCTCTTCCCAGACCTTGGTATCGCCGGTATACTTTTCGGGGCGGGTAGAAAGAAAAAGCTGGTAACTTTCAAAGCCGAAGGTATCCACCATGAAAAGGGCTAAGTCCAGCACCCCCGCCACCTCGTCCTCCAGCTGGTCAAAGCGGCAGAAGATGTGGGCATCATCCTGAGTAAAGCCCCTGACCCGCGATAGGCCATGCAGTACGCCGGAGCGCTCGTAGCGATAGACCGTGCCCAACTCGGCATAGCGCAAGGGCAACTCCCGGTAACTGCGCTGGCTGGTCTTATATATCAGGATATGCCCCAGGCAGTTCATCGGCTTGATGATATACTCCTGCCCCTCAACATCCATCGGGCTATAGAGGTAATCGCGATAAAACTCCCAGTGGCCGCTGGTCTTCCATAAGTCCACCTTGGCGATGTGGGGGGTATATATTATGTCATAGCCGCGCTTGATATGTTCGTCCTTCCAGAAATCTTCAATAACACGGCGTATCACCGCCCCCTTGGGGTGCCAGTGGACCAGGCCGGGACCAGCCTCCTCATGGAGGCTAAAGAGGTCAAGCTCTTTGCCCAGCTTCCTGTGGTCGCGCTTGGCCGCCTCTTCAAGCCTGTTCAAGTGCTCGGCCAGGGCCTCCTCAGTGTCAAAGGCGACGCCGTATACCCGCTGTAGCATGGGGCGGTGCTCATCGCCCCGCCAGTAGGCGCCGGCAATGCTGACCAGCTTAAAAACCTTTATCTCACCGGTAGAGCCAACGTGCGGCCCCCGGCACAAGTCAAGGAAAGCCCCCTGCCGATAAAGCCCCACCTTTTCATCGGGAATCTCATCGATTAGCTCCAGCTTATAGGGCTGGGCGGCGAAGAGCGCCTTAGCCTTCTTCTTGGTCACTTCCTCCCGGCTAAAGGGGAGGTCGGCGGCGATTATTTCCCTCATCTTAGACTCAATGATAGGCAAATCATCGGGGGTCAGGGGGCGGGGCAGGTCAAAGTCGTAGTAAAAGCCGTCCCGGGTGGCCGGCCCGATGCCGAATTTGACATCAGGGAAGAGCGACAAGACCGCCTCGGCCAGGACATGAGATGCCGAGTGGCGCATTGTCTCCAGTTTTTGGCTATCTTTTTTGGGGGGTTTCCTGGGCGGAACCATAGCTGTTTGATTATATCAGCTACGGGCTCTATCCGCAATTGGAGCCGGAAATAAAGCTACGTGGTCAGCCGCCAGGCCTTTGCCTGGTAATTACGCGGGGGGCGGAACTCCCTGATGAGGTCCAGCTTGCCCAGTCTTTCCAGGCGCTGGTAGATAAGCTCCCAGGCGCAGTCCCTCTCCGGGTCCATCTCGCACTTACCTTCCCGGGCGCCGCCGCAGGCGCCGTTAAGCAGTCCCTTGGCGCAGCGGGTAAGCGGGCAGATGCCGCCGGTCTGGGCCAGAATGCAATTGCCGCAGGCGGAGCACCTGTCCTCCAGGGCACCCCCCTCCCTGTTCTCCTGTCCCAGAAAATGGGAATTCTGCGCCGGCAGGACGGGGAGCTCGGGGAAGAGCTCAGCTATGGTCTGCGGCCCGATGCCACAGGCTAAAGACAACACCGCTTCCACGCCCTCCAGGTGGGGTTTCAGCTCCGAAGCGGTTAAGAAGGAATCGCACTGCTTCACCAGCGAGAGCACCTTAAACTGGAAATCCTTACCCCACCGCTTGCCGGCAAGCTCAAGCAGTTTTTTTAGGGTCTCGGCCTCCCTCAAGCCCCTCGGCGGCTGGGTACAGCCGTCACAGCCGGCAATCAAGACCTTGCGGTATGGAGAGATGGAATCTAGAATCTCATCCAGTGGCTTCAGTGCGGTTACAATCATTGGCTTCCCCTCTTGGTAGCCAGAGCTTTAAGGCTCTGGTTAAACTGCTCCAGCTCTTTGTCCAATTGCTCGGGGTCTCTGCGGGCGACATGGCAGAAGTGGAGGCAGTCGCCGAGTCCTATCTGGTTCAGTCTCTCTTTAAGCATTCCCATAAAGTGCTCCGCCCTGCCGCTGGCCCCTTCCTGACGGCAGTCGTCCTCAGGGCAGGCGGCTATCAAGACACCATCGGCGCCGTTCTGCAATGCCTCCAGGATATGAAAGGCGTCAACCCGGGCAGAACAGGGCAAATCTATGGCGCGGACATGGGGATTCGATTCTCCGTTCAGGGGAGGAAAGACCGCCCACTGGCAGCGGAAAATCAGGACCTTGGGCGCTTTCATCTCCGCCAGCAATTGGGAGATAGTGGTCGAGAGGCGCTCCCGTTCCCAGTTATCCATCTCCAGGGCGAAAGCGGGACAGACCGCCACGCATAAGCCGCAGCCGCGACAGGCATCCAGGTCGAAGTTGATTCCCCCCACGCTCTCCAGCTTAGGGGCGCCGTAGGGACAGTAAAAGGCGCAGTTGCCGCAGGCGATGCAGAGGTCTTTATCCACCTTGACCTTCAGGCTGTGCCGCTTGAGGGTTACCGCCTCCCGGCCGTAGCCCAGCTGTTCCAGCAGGCGGTTGAGGGCCAGGACTCGGCGCCCGGTGAGCGGGCTGCCCCTATCAAAGCGGCAGTAGTCTTCATCGCAGGCAAGGATAAAGATTTTATCTATCCCCGTAGCCATCGCCTGCAGGAGCAGTTCCTCGGAAATACGGCCGACACAGGGTACGGATAGCGGGATAAACTCGGACACCCCGAATATCTGCTTGATTCCGGCGAAGTCGGGGGCGCTCCCCTTGCACATGATAACCAGGGTATCGCTTTTATACTTCGGCTTGGCCTTCTCCAGATACTTGAGCAGGGAACCACAGTCATAATAGATGATATCGATAGCCTTAGCCGGACAGGCGGAGTAGCAGATACCACACACCTGGCACTTCTCTATCTCCAGGATAATCTGGCCGCTTTCGGCGTCTTTGCTTATCGCCTCAAAGGGACAGAGGGACTGGCAGATAGAGCAACGGCTACAATAATCCTCGTTTATCTTAACGGCTACTTGCGATTCGGCGGGCGGCTGGCTCAAATACAGACCCCCCTTCTCTTGCTTAAAGGCTTTAAGGGCACTAGCGCCAAGTCATATCAACGAGAGAATAAGGAACAAAAAGACCCGGTCGATTTCAACCAATTTTAGCGTTAGAGACCGAAGCTGTCAATTTTTTGCTACACCCCACCTTCAACCTGTGTTTTACTTCCCACCCTGCCCACCCTACAGGCTCAAAGCCCTAATACTCTCCTTTCTGGGGAGAATAGAGGGATAGTTGCCCCCCCTTGGGGGGAGGGGTTATAGAGTCTTAAAAGGGGTGAAACCCCTTTGGGCGGGTGGGTATGGGAAGAAAGACCCTTTGCCCCGCATTTGGAGCCAGCCCTTGACAAGCGCCGACTAGTATGATACACTTGTTTTAAGAACAAATGTACCAAGGAGACAACTATGGCCAGCGCTCCCAGCACGCGGTTGCGCATCCTGAACTTTATCGGCAAGTTCCTCGATGACCGGGGCTACGCCCCTACCGTCAGGGACATCGCCCGGGGGTGCAAAATCAGCACGCCCTCGGTAGTCCAGTACCACTTAAACAAGCTGGAAGACGAGGGGCACATCCAACGCGACCCGGAGGTCTTCCGCAGTATCCAGCTGGTGGGAAGAAAGCGAGAAGCTATCTTCGAGGTGCCCCTGCTGGGGAGCATCGCCGCCGGCAAACCGATACCGGTGCCCACCGCCGATAGCTGGACTTCCGCCCCCGAGGAGACACTCCAGCTAACCGACGAGGTAATTCGGAACCGGAAAGGCATCTATGCCCTCAGGGTAAAGGGAAATTCCCTGATTGACGCCCTGATTAGCGACGGAGACATCGTCCTGATGCAATCGGCAAGCACGGTTGAGGAGGGGGAGATGGCGGCGGTCTGGTTGAAGACAGCCCAGGAGGTAACCATAAAGAAGGTCTACCATGAAGCCAACTTTATCAAACTGGAGCCAGCCAACAGAGAGATGGCGCCGATGCACTTCCCGCCCGATGAGGTGGAGATTCAGGGTAGAGTAATCGGCGTGCTACGCAAGCTATAAGTTAAAGGGGGTTAGAGAATTGGCTAGGATATTGGAAAAACCGGAAGAGCTGAAGGTAACAGTGAACGTCCAGGGGGTGCCGTTGAGCCTGGCCAGAAACGGGGAGAGACAGCGTGTGACCAAGGTGTACGAGAGCTGGCAGACGGTGGAGGAGTGGTGGGGAAAGGAGATTACGCGGAACTACTTCAGGGTCAAGACCAGCCGGGGTCTGGTCTATGATATCTATCGGGATATGCCCACCGGCGTTTGGTACCTGAGCCGAATCCATGAATAGCCAGAAATAAATTGACAGCCACACTGGCGGCTGGGTAAACTATTCTTATGCCCGATATTAAAGCCGTTAGCCGCCAGCTAGCTAAAGACCTCAAGAAATACCGCGCCGACTACATAGAGGCCCGCCTGGAGGAAAGCCAGCGGAGCCACATCACCTACCGGGGCAGAGAGCTGGAGTCCGTCGGCCAAGCAACCGCCGTCGGCGGCAATATCCGAGCCCTGGTAAAAGGCGGCTGGGGCTTCACCAGCTTCAACGAGCTCAGCGACCTGCCTAGCAGAGTAGAGCTGGCGGTAAAACAGGCAAAGCTGGTCGGCAAAGAAGAAAGCAGGCTGGCATCGGTTGAACCCGCCGTTGACACCGTAGCCAGCGAAAAACATAGTCCCCTGGCTATATCCCTGTCCGAAAAGAAACAGCTCCTTGACGAATATAACGATATTATCTGGCGCACCCCCAGGCTCCAGACTTCGGTTATCGGTTACGCCGACAGCCACAAAAAGACCATCTTTTTAAACTCGGCGGGCAGCTACATCCAGCAACAGCGGACGGATATCACCCTGCGCCTGAGCGCCGTCGCCGCCGGGGACGGCGAAGTACAGCAGGCCGGTTTAAGCCTGGGCAGCCGGGGCGATTTCAGCTCAATAAAGGGCCTGCACCAGGAAGTGGCGGAGATGGCCAAAAGCGCCGTGGCCCTTCTTTCCGCCCCACAGGTAAAGGGCGGCGAATACACCGTGGTCTTAGACCCGGTGCTGGCTGGCGTCTTCGTCCACGAAGCCTTCGGCCACCTCTCGGAGGCGGACTTCGTCTACGAAAACGAGAGCCTGCGCCAGGTTATGGTCTTGGGGCGCAAATTCGGCAGTCCCGAGCTCAACATCGTCGACAGCGCCGCCCTGCGAGGACTGCGCGGCAGCTACAAGTACGACGACGAGGGGGTGCCGGCAAACAAGACCTACCTCATCAAAGAAGGCGAGCTGGTAGGCAGGCTGCACTCGCGCGAGACGGCCGCCAGGATGAACGAAAAGCCCACCGGCAACGCCCGGGCCATCAACTATAGTTTCCCGCCTATCGTGCGCATGACCAACACCTATATCGAGCCGGGCAAAAGCTCCTTTGAGGAGATAATCGCCGACATCAAGGAAGGGGTCTACGCCAAGAACTGGTTCGGCGGCACCACCAGCATGGAGATGTTCACCTTCTCCGCCGGCGAGGCCTACATGATTCGCAACGGCAAGCTCGCCGAGGCTTTGAGGCCGGTAGTGCTCACTGGCAACGTCTTCACCACCTTAAATAATATAGATGCCATCGGCAACGACCTGGATATGAACCAGGGCGGCGGCTGCGGCAAGGCGGGGCAGATGCCCCTGCCCGTCTCCAACGGCAGCCCCCATATCAGAATCCGCAAGTGCCTGGTGGGAGGCAGTTAGTGGAAGAGATTCTGGCTAAAGCTAAAAAGGTAGCCGAAGCCGCCGAGGTCTTCCTGCTCTCCTCGGAGGAGACCCCGCTGCAATTTGAAGCCAACCGCCTTAAATCCATACAGACCAAGCAGAGCACCCACCTGGCGCTGCGCATCATCAAGGAAGGCAGGCTGGGCTACGCCACCACCACCGAGCCGACCGCCCGCCAGGGCCTGGTCGAAAGCGCCGTTGAGACCGCCCACTTCGGCATGCCGGCCAAATTTGAGCTTCCCTCCACCACCACCTACCCCCCGGTTGATATCCTGGACCCGGCGGTTGAGTCCACCCCCATAGAGAAAATGGGCCAGCTGGGCGAAGAGCTCATCGCCATCATCATCGAACACACCCCGGACATCATCTGTGAGGCGATGGTGGCTAAAGAGACTATCTCACTAGCGCTTATAAACTCTCGGGGCGGGCAGGCCAGCTATAAGAAGAGCATCTTCAGCCTGGGCATTATGGGCAGCCTGATTCGGGATACCGATATGCTCTTCGTCGGCGAAGGCCAGAGCTCCGGCCACCCCATAACCCAGCCCCAGGATATAGCCAGAGTAGTGCTCAATCAGCTGGAGCTGGCCAAAAACCAGGCATCGGTGCCCACCAGGGAGCTACCGGTAATCTTCACCCCCCGCGGGGTGGCCAGCGCCTTTATCCCCTCCCTGATGATGGCCTTCAACGGCAAGACCGTCCTCGAGGGGGCTTCACCCATCGGCAACAGGCTCGGCAAAAAAGTGTTTGACCAAAAAATATCTCTCTGGGACGACCCGACAATAGCTTACCGCCCCCACAGCCGTCCCTGCGACGATGAAGGCGTAGCCAGCCAGCGCACTCCCCTCATTGAGGAGGGCAAGGTAGCCAGCTTTCTCTACGACCTGCAGACCGCCGCCTTAGCCAATACCAGAAGCACCGGCAGCGGCCGCCGCGGCGGGGGACTGCCCGTCCCCTCGGCCAGCACCATTATTATCGCCCCGGACAAGACCACCTTTGATGATATGGTAAACGATATAAAAGAGGGGCTGGTCATCGAGCAGCTTATGGGCGCCGAGCAGGGCAATATCCTGGGCGGCGATTTCAGCGGCAATGTGCTCTTAGGTTATAAGGTGGAAAGTGGTAAAATAGTGGGTAGGGTTAAAAATACCATGGTATCGGGTAATGTCTACCAGATTCTTAAAGAGGTTGCCGCTATCGGCAGCCAGGCGGAGTGGGTGGGCGGCATGGTTAACACCCCGCCTATTTACTGCCCCCGCCTGTCGGTAGCCAGTAAGCAATAAGGAGGTCAAGATGAAAACTAAATGGCTAACACTGGTTATTTCAGGCTTGATTCTTTTACTGGCCGTCTCCCTGGCCAGTTGCACCACCACCGCCACCACCACAACAGGAGATATACAAGGAAGTTTAATAGGTGCTGACACCGCAGAGCCTCTGGCCGGGGCAACCATAATCCTGGGTCTGGTTACTGGCGAATCTGAGTGCACCCTGCAATCTGATTTGATCGCCTTTGTAGGCGAAGACGGGACTTCCGCGTTAACCGACGTTCCTGCTGGCATCTATGTTGTATTTTACGACCTTTCTGAAGAAGCAGAGGGGACTTTGCAGGAGATAGATGGACTGGAGATAGATTATGCACTTATTGGGGAACCTCCTGGAGGAACCTCTTCTTTCATAACGAATGAACTCTACGATACTCTTGGTGGCGGTGACATACTGATGCAACATTACGAAGCGGGAGCAAATTTGACAATTGAAGATGGAGTCATAGCATCAATTGAAGGCTCATTTGCACTCACTTCATTTAGATATGGCTTGACTATGGAGTTTCACGACGGTGAGCCTATAACCGTAGAAGTAGAATCGGGAGAAACCGCCAATTTGGACATTATGGCGATAGTAACCGAATGGCCTTGGTAATGGTAATCAAGTGTCGCCCCTGCCTATCGATGGCAAGTAAGGGATAAATATATGAAAGACTTAATCAGGCTTTACGCCCGACCCAAGCTCAATGCGCCCAATATGCTGGCTTCCTGGCCTGGCATCGGCAACGTATCCATTATTATAGCCAGCTACCTCAAGAAAAGCCTGGACTTCAAAGAGCTGGGCGAAATCGAGCCCTCCGCCTTCTTCGACGCCATCGGGGTAGTGGCTAAGGACAACGTGGTCGAGGCGCCGCAGTTCCCCCAGAGCCAGTTCTACTACTGGAAAAACAAGGGCGGAGGCAGCGATATAATACTATTCATCGGCGAAGACCAGCCCTATACCAAGGGCTACGAGCTGGCTAACTGCGTCCTCGATGTCGCCGAGAGATTTCAGGTCAAGAGAATATACACCTGCGCCGCCGCCTTAAGCCGCATCCACCACACCGAGCAGCCCCGGGTGTGGGGGGTGGTCACCAGCCAGCACATGAGCGGTGAGCTGGAGAAATACGACCTGGTGCAGAGGGGCAACCTGCAAATCGCGGGCTTAAACGGGCTACTGCTGGGCGTGGCCAAAGAGAGGGAAATCGAGGGCATCTGCCTCCTGGGCGAGGTGCCGATGCACGCCACCCGAATCCAGAACCCGATGGCAGCCCTGGCGGTGCTTCAGGCGCTGACCAGGATGCTGGGCATCGAAATTGACTTTACCGAGCTGGCCCAGACAGCCAGGGAGACCGCCGACTGGATGAAACAGGTCGTGGCTGAGGCTATGGAAGAATACATCGACCATTTTACCCAGCCTATCTGGGAAGTCGAAGAGGAAGAGGAAGAATAGGGAGCAATGTCATTACCCATCGAGGAGACCATCGCCGAGCTGGGTAACAGCGATAAGCCGCTGCTCAATTCAAAGCTGGCCGAACTATCAAACCTGAACTCGGAAGAACTGGCACTCTTTGAAAAGGCATGGCAAGGCATCGAGCCAAAACGGCGGAGGCAGATAATATATCGGCTGGTCGAGCTGGCCGAGGACAACTTTGAGCTAGATTTTGACAGCATCTTCAAGAGCCGCTTAAAAGACCCTGACGACAAGGTGCGGAGCAAGGCCATTGAAGGACTGTGGGAAAGCGAGGAGGCATCGCTGATTGACCCCCTCATCGAACTGCTGGAGCAGGACAAGTCTGAAGAAGTCCAGGCAGCGGCGGCGACGGCGCTGGGCAAGTTTGCCATGCTGGCCGAGCTTAAAAAACTGCGCCCCAGCCATAAATCAAGGATATGCCAGGCTTTGCTGGCCGCCATCGATGACCAGAGCAAGCCCATAGAAGTCAAACGCCGCGCCCTGGAGGCAGCGGCCCCTTTGAGCCTGCCCCAGATGGAGAAGGCCATCGTCACCGCCTATAAAAGCGCCCAGCCCAAACTGAGGATAAGCGCCCTTTTCGCCATGGGCAAGAGCTGCAACCACTCCTGGCTCCCCATACTGCTCAAGGAGCTGACCAGCGCCGATGCCGAGATGCGCTATGAAGCCGCCGGCGCCTGCGGTGAGCTGGGGGAGAAAGAGGCGGCACCCTACCTGGTAGAGCTTATCACCGACCCCGATGTCGATGTGCAGCTAGCCGCCATCCGGGCGCTGGGCAAGATAGGCGGCCCTGAGGCTAAAGACTGCCTCGAGCAGTGCCTGAATGAGTCCGGTGAGGTCGCCCGGCATGCGGCGGAGCAGGCACTGAAAGAGCTCGAGGCGGGAGAGGACCCGCTATCCTTCCGAATCTGAGGTATTTTTAAGGGCGGCATGATTAACGGCAGTAAGATTAAGCTAAGGAGCAAAAGATTAAGCGACGCCCGGGAAGATTATACCTGGCAGACAGACCAGGAGCTGGCCCGACTTGATGCGGCGACAGCATCCACCATCACCTTCTCCCAGTATCTGGCCGAATATGCCAGCGAACTGCGCTACCCCTCCCCGCTCCGGAATCGGTTCGCCATAGAGACCCTGGAGGGCGAGCATATCGGCAACTGCACCTATTACGGCATTGATGAGGCCAAGGGCGAAGCCGAGCTGGGTATTATGATTGGCAACCGTGGTTACTGGGACAAGGGCTACGGCACCGATGTCGTAGCTACCCTGGCCAACCATATCTTCCAACAGACCAGGCTCAGCCGAATCTACTTAAAGACTCTGGACTCAAACGCCAGAGCCCACAAGTGTTTCCAAAAATGCGGCTTCACCCCCTACGGGGAACTGAAAAAGGACGGCTATAGCTTTGTGCTCATGGAGCTGACCCGCCAAGAGTGGCAGAAGCGGCAGTCCTGACCACCCCACCACTTTGAAGACGTAGGTAAGAATTTCCCACCCAGTACCCGCCCTATAAGGGTGAGGCCCCTTATATATCTCC
>DUEC01000003.1 GCA_011176635.1 Dehalococcoidia bacterium
CCCCAGGTCTTCGGCAATACCCTTCATTGCCTTCAACCCCAGCTCGAAAAACTCGTCAAGCTCAAGCCCGAGCTCACTGCACTCAGCAACCTGCTCCCTGCTCACCCCGGCGGCAAAACTCTTCTCCTTGAACCTCTTCTTCAACGACTTCAGTTCGACCCCGGCCAGCTTCTTATCGGGACGGACCAGGGCGGCGGCAACGATTAAACCGGTCAGCGGGTCGGCGCAAAAGAGGGCCTTGTCCAGCCTGGTCTCCCGGGGGATGCCGTGGGTCTCGTTGTGGCAGAGGATAGCGTGGGCCATAACCTCGCTGGCCCCCAGCTCCCGGGCCAGGTCAGCCCCCAGGGTGCTGTGGATTTTCATATCCCCCTCGGTGAGCTCCATATCTATATCATGCAACAGCCCGGTAAGACCCCACTCCTCCTCATCCTCGCCCAGGCGCCTGGCCAGGGCCAGCATAATGGCCTCGGTAGCCAGCATATGCTTGATGGTATTCTTATTCTCTACGTTGGCTTTAATAGAATCAAGGACTTCTTCTCGGGTCAACTTTAACCCCTTTCACTATCGGGCTTTCAAAGAGCTAACCGCTCAAAGCATACTGCATATCCTTGCCTCTGTGCAACACCTTGCTTAAGTATTGGCCGGTGGCTGAAGACTTCTCCTTAGCTATCTGCTCAGGGGTGCCGGTGGCGACCACGTAGCCGCCGCGGTCACCGGCTCCCGGCCCCAGGTCAATGATATGGTCGGCGTTCTTCATCACGTCCAGGTGGTGCTCAATGACCACCACCGTATTACCGTTGTCAACCAAGCGCTGCAACACCCGCAGCAGGGCGGCGACGTCCTCAAAGGAGAGGCCGGTGGTCGGTTCGTCAAGGATATAGAGCGTCTTTCCCGTAGACCTCTTCGATAGCTCGGTGGCCAGCTTTACCCGCTGCGCCTCGCCGCCGGAGAGGGTGGGCGCCGGCTGGCCGAGACGAATATAGCCCAGCCCCACATCCCTCAGCGTCTGGAGCTTGTTTTTCACCTTGGGGAAATGTTCAAAGAAGGCAAGCGCCTGCTCCACGGTCATATCCAGCACCTCGGCGATGTTCTTGCCCTTGAAGCGAATCTCTAAAGCCTCACGGTTATAGCGCTTCCCCTTGCACACCTCGCAGGCAACGGTAACATCGGGCAGGAACTGCATCTCAATCTGAATAAAGCCCTCCCCTCGGCAGGCCTCACAGCGCCCGCCCTTGACATTAAAGGAGAACCGTCCCGGCTTATAGCCCCTCATCCGGGCCTCGGGGACGGTGGCAAAAAGCTCGCGGATGGGGGTAAAGGTGCCGGTATAGGTGGCCGGGTTGCTGCGGGGGGTGCGCCCGATGGGCGACTGGTCGATATTGACCACTTTATCAATGTGCTCGGTGCCGACGATTTCATCGCAGTCCCCGGCCCTCTCCCGCGAGCGATAGAAGAGCTGTGCCAGCTTTTTATAGAGGATATCGTCAATAAGAGTGCTCTTACCTGAGCCGGAAACGCCGGTAACGCCGACGAACTTGCCCAGTGGGATATGGACATCTATGTCTTTGAGGTTGTTCTGCCTGGCCCCCTTGATTATAAGCTCCTCGCCGTTGCCGGGGCGGCGCTTTACTGGCAGGGGAATCTTCTTAGCCCCGCTTAAATACTGGCCGGTTATCGATTCCGGGCACTTCATAATATCGGCCAGCTTGCCGGTGATGACAATCTCCCCACCGTGCTCGCCAGCGCCGGGCCCCATATCGATAATGTGGTCAGCCGCCCTCATCATGGCTTCGTCGTGCTCCACCACCAGTATGGTATTACCCAGGTCTCTTAAGCGCTTCAGGGTCTCAATCAAGCGGAAGTCGTCGGCGGGGTGCAGACCTATGGTCGGCTCGTCGCAGATATAGAGCACGCCCATAAGCCCGCTGCCGATCTGGGTGGCTAAGCGTATTCTCTGTGCCTCCCCGCCGGCCAGTGTAGCCGAGGCGCGGTCGAGGGTAAGATAGTCCAGGCCAACGTCCCTCAAAAAGCCCAGGCGGGACTGGATTTCCTTGATAATCTGGTGGGCTATCTTCTGCTCCCGTTTGCTCAATATTGCCTTCCTGCCGTTAGCCCCGATAGCCGCCACCCACTCCAGCGCCTGACTTACCGACATCGAGCTGACCTCGACGATGTTTTTCTCGGCGACGGTTACCGCTAAAGACTCCGGCTTCAAGCGCTTACCCTCGCAGACCGGACAGGGCTTGGAGACCATGTAGCGCTCGATATTGGCCCGGGAGTGCTCCGACTCGGTCTCGCGGTAGAGCCTTTCCAGGTTGGGAATAATACCCTCGTAGCCATCAGAGATGCGCACCTTCCTGCCGAATCGATTGCGGTAAGAATGGGTCTCTTTACCCTCTCCGTAGAGCAAGAGGTCGAGATGCTCTTTACTAAGGTCTTTAACCGGGGTATGGAGGGAAAAGCCCCCTTTCCTGGCCAGGGGTTCCACCCGCCACAGATACCAGTTGTGGAACTGCCAGGGCCGAATCGCCCCCTCCATAACCGAAAGGTTTTTGTTCAGCACCAGCTCCGGGTCTATCTCCAGCTTGACCCCCAGCCCGCTGCACTCCCGGCAGGCGCCGTGAGGCGAGTTAAAGCTGAAGGTGCGGGGGGCAATCTCGCCCAGGCTGATGCCGCAGTGGACGCAGGCGAAGTGCTCCGAGAACAAAAGCTCCTCGCCTTTATCAACCGACACCAGCACCACCCCCGCCCCCAGCTTAATGGCCGTCTCTACAGAGTCGGCGATGCGGCTCTGGTCGCTCTGGCCGATTACTAATCTGTCCACAACCACCTCGATAGAGTGCTTCTTATACTTGTCCAGGCGGAACTCCTCGGACAGGTCGTGAATCTTGCCGTCAACCCGGACACGCGCGTAGCCCGCCTTGCGCAAATCGTCAAAGACCGCCTGATACTCACCCTTGCGGTCCCTTATCAGCGGCGCCAGAATCATGATGCGGCTGCCGGCGGGGATATTCTGCACGGCATCGACAACCTGCTGTACCGTCTGCGCCGTTATCTCCCGCCCGCACTGGGGGCAGTGGGGATGACCAACGCGGGCAAAGAGCAGCCTCAGGTAGTCATAGGTCTCGGTTACGGTGCCCACCGTGGAGCGCGGGTTCTTGCTGGGGCCCTTCTGGTCGATGGAAATGGCCGGGCTCAAACCCTCGATATAGTCGACCTCGGGCTTCTCCATCCTGCCCAGAAACTGGCGGGCATAGGCCGATAGCGACTCCACATAGCGGCGCTGGCCCTCGGCATAGATGGTATCGAAGGCAAGCGAACTTTTCCCAGAGCCGGAGACGCCGGTGATAACCACCAGCTTGTCACGGGGAACGACTACGTCTATGTTCTTGAGGTTGTGCTCCCTGGCCCCTTTAACGACAATACTATCTAACGGCATACTCTCTCCTGGAAACCGGGCTGATACTAAATTTTACCACTTAGAGCTAAGGCACAACAAGCGGAAAACTGCGTCCTTGATTAGACTCCCGGCATCAGATATACTGCCTAATGGCTGGCTGACTAAATGATGACTTATAAGCCAGGGAAGGAGGCTAGCTTTGAAAGAATTAACCATCAGTTCCGATGCCCCTGGAGAAAGACTCTTTGTCCTGGGCAATGAGGCAATAGCCCGGGGGGCTATAGAGGCCGGAGTCCAGGTGGCGGCGGCTTACCCCGGTACCCCTTCCAGCGAAATACTGGAAACCCTGGCCGGGGTAGCCAAAGGGCTTGATATGTATGCCGAGTGGTCGACCAATGAGAAGGTAGCCTTCGAGGTCGCCCTGGCCGCCTCCATCTGTGGAATAAGGTCTATGGCATCGATGAAGCACGTCGGGGTAAACGTGGCCCACGATCCGCTGATGACCGCCGGTTATATGGGGGCTAAAGGGGGGCTGGTCCTGGTCTCCGCCGACGACCCCTGGGCCTGGAGCTCTCAGAACGAGCAGGACAACCGCTACATCGCCCTGCAGGGCTACATACCGGTGCTGGAGCCCTCTTCGGTGCAGGAAGCCAAGGACATGATGGCTGACGCCTTTGAACTATCCGAGGAATTTAAGCACCTCTTCATGTTCCGCTCGGTAACCAGGATAGGCCATGCCCGGGGCGATATCGTCCTGGGCAAGATAGCCAGGGAAAGGAGAAAAGGGCAGTTCGTCAAAGACCGCACCTGGCTGGTCTATACCCCGCGTGAGGCCAGAATAAACAAGCCTTTAATGCTGGAAAGGTTTGACAAAATAAAGAAAAGGGTGAATACGCTCCCCTATAACCAGCTAAAGCTGGCTGACGGCGCCAGGCTGGGCGTAGTTGCCTGCGGACTGTCATACAGCTACACCCTGGAGGCACTAAAGTGGCTGGGAATTGAGGACCGGGTCTCCCTGCTGAAGATTGGCACCCCCCACCCCCTCCCCGAGGAGCTGGTGATAAAACTACTAAGCTCGGTAAAAGAGGTGCTCATAGCCGAGGAGCTCGACCCCTTCGTTGAGCTTCATGTCAAAGCCATCGCCGGGGAAAATAATATCCCGGTCAAAATCCACGGTAAAGACCGGCTGCCCCGCATCGGGGAGCTGTCCACCAGAAAGGTCACCGAGGCTATCGCCGATTTAACCAAATCAAAGCCGCCGCTGGACTTCGGTCGGCTGGACAAACTTGAGAAAGAGACGGCGCCGCTTCTGCCCTGGAGACCACCCGCCCTCTGCCCCGGCTGTTCCCACCGCGCTTCCCATTACGCCATCAGGGTAGCCTCAAAAAGGGTGGCCAGAGACTACGGCCAGGACATAGAGCCTATCTACCCCGGGGACATCGGCTGTTATAATCTGGCCTATAACCCGCCGCAGGAAGCGGTAGACACCACCATCTGCATGGGGGGCAGCTTTGGCATTGCTAACGGCCTGGCCCATGTCATAGAAGCGCCCATAGTAGCCCACCTGGGCGATTCAACCTTCTTTCACGCCGGCATACCACCGCTGATAAACGCCGTCTATAACAAGGCCAACGTAACCATGGTGATAATGGACAACTCAGCCACGGCCATGACCGGCTTCCAGCCCCACCCCGGCACCGGCTACACGGCTATGGGGGAAAAAGCTGTCCAGCTAAAGCCGGAGGATATAGCCAAAGCCTGCGGCGTGGAGTTCGTCGAGGTTGTCGACCCCTTTGACCTGAAGAAAGCCACCGAGACCATGGAAAAGGCGATAAGGTTCCCGGGACCGGCCGTTGTCGTCTCCCGGAGGCTCTGCGCCATGATTGAGCAGAGGGAGAAGAGAAAACGCAAGGAAGCAATTATCCCCTACCGCGTAGACCAGGACAAGTGCAATGAAAAATGCAACGCCTGCATAGAGCTACTGGGCTGTCCGGCGCTGATAAAAGAGGACGGCAGGACGGTAATCGATAGCGCCCTGTGCACCGGCTGCGGCCTCTGCGCCCAGGTTTGCCCCTATAAAGCTATAGTAGAGGAGAAGCCATGACCAAAGAATTCAACGTGCTAATCACCGGCGTCGGCGGACAGGGCGTCATCCTGATGTCGGAATTGCTGGGCAAGTCGGCGGTCAAAGAGGGGCTAAAGGTAAGGGGCTCGGAGATACTGGGCATGGCGGTGAGGGGAGGCTCGGTAACCAGCGCCATCAGAATCGGCAAAGACGTCTACGGCCCCCTAATACCCACCGGAAAGTGCACCGCCCTGGTCGGCATGGAGCCCTCGGAGGCGCTCCGAAATATCAGCTTTCTATCAAAGTCCAGCCTGGTCATTGTCAACACGGCGGCAACTATCCCCTTCACCGTCTCGCTGGGTGAGAGCACCTACCCCGATATGGAGCAAGTCCTGGAAAAGCTGGGGAAGGCTGCGGGCAGGATAGTCGAACTGGACGCCACCAAAATCGCTCAAGAGGCGGGCAGCCGCCTGACGGCCAATATCGTCATGCTGGGGGCGCTATTCGGCGCCGAGCAACTGCCCATAAAAACAGCCGCCATAAAAGAAACGATAGAGGAGCGTTTTCCATCTAAGGCGGCGCCGACCAACATCAAAGCCTTTGACCTGGGCTACCAAGCCTGCCGGCAGGCGCTGAAATAGGCGCTATTTCAACAGCTCCATAATGTGCATTACCTTCACCGGCAGCTTGTTCCGCAGCACGCCGTCAATCAGCTGAATCTCACAGCCGGGGCAACTGCTGGCGACAATATCGGCCCCGGTGGACTTAATCGCCTCTACTTTCTTATCGGCAATCTGCTTGGAAAGCTCGTAATAGTAAACGCTGAAGGTGCCGGCCATGCCGCAGCACCTGTCGGCGTTGGGCATCTCCACGTACTCCACGCCCGGTATCGACTTTATAATCTTCCTGGGCTGGGCGGTTATCCCCAGATGCCGGCTGAGGTGACAGGGGTCGTGCCAGGTAACCTTCTTGCCCCTGACCTTAGCCGCAGGTTTATAAGCCGACGAGGGCAATTTGAGCACATCGACCAGGAACTGGGAGATGTCCTTTACCTTCTCGGCAAACTTCTGGTAAGCCTCTTTCCGCTGCGGGGTATCGGCCAGAAACTTGGCGTAATCCTTCAGCGCCGAGGTGCAGGTGGCGCAGTCGGAGATAACGTAGTCTACGTCTTCAAAGGCCTTGACGTTGGCGTCGGCCATTACTCGGCCGGTGTCGAAATCACCGGCACCCAGAAACACCGGTGCCCCGCAACAGCCCTGCTCCTTGGGCACTATAACCTCCACCCCGTTGCGGTTAAGGAAATCGATTATGTGCTTGCCCAAATCAGGCAGGACGAAATCGGTCATACAGCCGCTGAAATAGCCCACCCTCATTTTGGTCTTAACGCCTTTGGGCGGTACGTTCACCACCGGTACCATCTGCCTCAAGAACCTGGGGGCAATCTGGGGTATATTGCGGCCCTTGCCCAGAGCCGAGAGGAACATAGATAGATGCCTAATAGTGCCCTTAGTCCTGGGCATGAAGATTCCCTGAAACCAGGAAGCAAGGCGGACTACCCAGCCGAAGAGGTTGCGCCGCGGCAGGAGCCAGCGGTAGACGATATTATAGGGGAACTTCAAGCCCCGCGCCTTGACCGCGTCCGCCCGGGCGGCGACGATGACGTTGGGGATGTTGGCCTTGGCCGGGCAGTTGACGGTGCAGGCCATGCAGAGGGTGCAATCATTAAGCCGCTCGGCGTACTCCCGGGTATAGTCCAGCTCGCCGGCCAGCAGTCCCCTTATCATCATGTTTTTGCCGCGGGCGACCGAAGGCTCTATCCGCTCCTCCTGATAAACCGGGCACCAGAAGGTGCAGAAGCCGCACTTCATGCACTGGCCCAGGTCGTCCTCGAACCTCTTTATCTGCTCATAGCGCTCTTGCTTGGTCTTGGCCATATCACACCTTTTCCTCTTCCCATATCTTGCCCGGGTTGAGGATATGGTTGGGGTCTAAGATTCCCTTTATCTTTATCATCAGGTTGAGGGCTACCGGGTCCATCGCTCTTTTAAGAAAGCGCTGTTTCTCCAGCCCGATGCCGTGCTCGCCGGAGAGGACACCGCCCAGGGCAAGGGCGGCCTCGAATATCTCCCCCATCGTCTTCTGGGCCTTGTCAAACTCCTTCTTGTTCCTGATATCGGTGAATATAGAGGGGTGGAGATTGCCGTCGCCGGCATGCCCCAGATAGCTGATAAAGAACCCGCTCTTCTTCGATATATCCTCCAGCTTGCGGATAAACTCAGCCAGCTTATCGCGGGGCACGGCCACATCCTCAGCCAGGACGGTGTGGGCGGCGCTAAAAACGGCGGCGAAGCCGGCGCTCCTCATCTTCCAGTACCTGGCGGCTTCATTGGCGTTCTTGGCTACCTTGATTTCTTTAGCCCCGCTCTTCTTGAGGATGTCGACAATCTGCTTGGCTTCCGCCTCCACCGCCGCCGGGGAGCCGTCAGCCTGAATCAACAGCAGAGCCTTAGCCTCCACCGGCAGGCCCATGGGGGTCATCTCCTCAATGCGGCGGATAACAAAATTATCGACGAACTCAATCTTGGCCGGCACCACCCCGCTGGCCATAATACTGGATACCGCCTGCCCGCCGACGGCCATATCGTCGAAGATGGCCATCATCGTCTTGTTAGCCGGCGGCAGCGGCATCAGCCTCAGCGTTATCCTGGTGATTACCCCCAGCGTCCCCTCGGAGCCGGTAAAAAGCATCATCAATTCATAGCCGGTGCGGTTCTTCACCGTCACCCCGCCGAGCTGCATAATGTAGCCGTTGGCTAAGACCACCTCCAGCCCCAGAACATACTGCTTGGTTACCCCGTACTTTACGCAATAGGGACCGCCGGCGTTCTCGGCTATGGTCCCGCCTATGGTACAGCCCAGGAAGCTCTGGGGGTCGGGAGGATAGAAGAGTCCCTGCCTGGCCAAAGCTATATTGAAGTCCTGAAGGACGACGCCAGGCTCAACCGTAGCCGTCAGGTTGGTCTTGTTAATATCCAGAATTTTGTTCATCCTGGTGGTGCAGAGGACAATGCCACCCTTGATGGGGATGGAGCCGCCGCTGACATTGGTGCCGGCGCCCCTGGGGGTGACCGGAACCTTGTTATCATTGGCTAATTTAAGAACCTGAGACACCTGCTCAGCGGTCGTCGGCAGCACCACTACATCGGGCATATGCACCCAGGTAGTGGTGCCGTCATAGGAATAGGCATTAAGGTCTTCTCTGGCGGTTAAAACCGCCTTCTGACCCAGAATCTTGCGCAGTTTGGATATAACCTTCTTCTCCAGCATATCAACCCCCTTAAAATTAGTGGCTAACTTTAATTGTCGCCGCTTTCTCTCCGGCTATCAAAGCCGCTCCCAGGGCGGCCACAATCTGCGGCTCCTCGGGAAGCAAGAGTTTACAGCCTAATCTTTCCTCCAGGCTCTTTACCAGCCCGATATCCTTGGCACCGCCGCCCACCACGGCGCAGTCGGGTTCGAGCCCCAGCCTCTCCACCATGGTCTGGATTTTAGCGGCCAGGGTGCGGTGAAGGCCGGCCAGGATATCTTCCTTTGAAGCCCCCTCGGCGATGCGGGATACCGCCTCTGATTCAGCGAATACGGCACAGCCGGTATTGAAGTCGACCCGGTTTTTAGATTTCAAAGACAGCTCGCCGATGTCTTCCAGGTCAATCTGCAGCACCCGGGCGATAACCTGCAGGAAACGCCCGCTGCCAGCGGCACACTTCTCGCTCAGCAGGAAGGCGGTAGTCTTCCCCCTTTCATTTACCTTAAACACCTTGGTGAACTGCCCGCCGATATCAATCACCGTTCGGGCGGAGGGGAATAGATAGGTTGCACCCCTGCCCTGGCAGGATATATCGGCAGCCTCCTGATTGGAAAAGGAGACATTGGCAGCGCCGTAACCGGTGGCTACCGTAAAAGCCAGGTCTTTCAAGGACAGCTTGGCTTTAACTAAGGCTTTCTCAGCTACTTCTTTGGCCGTGCGCTTGTAATCCCCTCCTGAGGGCATTATGTGGTAGGCAATAATCTGGCCCTCGGCCATTACCACTGCTTTGGAGAAAGCGGAGCCGATATCAATACCGCTGACATAGACCATAAGTGTTTTAGAACCCCTCCCTCATTTTTATCGGTTGTCTTTCTTCCCACCCTGCCCACCCTGCAGGGGTTTCACCCCTCTCACAGTACCCTAAGGGTTGGGGGTAAACCTCTCTCACCCCACCCTTCCTTATCAAGGGCGGTGGGCGGGAAAAGATATAAAACTTATTCGGGACTTATGACTCGGTATTCGCCCCTCTTAAATTCTTCCCCTTGAGCCGTGTTTCAGAGGCACAGCCTTTTCGGGTGGGTTAGGGTGGGAAATAAGACCTTAAAAACCCCTTCCGGAGGCGGAGCTCCCTTTCTTTTACTCCTTCCACCCCTTCCACTTAAAGGATAGTGGGTGGGAAAAGATACAAGATATATCTTATATTTAACTCTTGTTATTATGTAAAGAAGGTAGCCTCGGTTAAGCGGCGCTCAGCCCTGACCAGGGTAGTCCCCTTCTCCTCCGCCTCTTTAACGATGTCCCGCCCCATCAGAGCGGCGCCGATGGCGCCGGTAAGTAAAGGCTCAGGAGGCACCAAAACCTTGTAACCCAGCTTGGCCTCCAAAGCCCTGACCAGCCCGATATTTTTAGCCCCACCGCCGGTCAGCGCCACCTCCCTCTCTACCTTCAAGCGCCCCACCATGCTGTATATCCTGGCGGCGATAGCCTCATGCAGACCGGCGATAACATCAGCTAGCGCCGCCCCCTCCGCCAGCTTGGACACCACCTCCTGGGTAGCAAACACGGTGCAGGTATTGGCTATCCTCACCGCGTTCTTGGCAGTTAAGGAAAGCTTGCCCATATCCTCCAGCTTGACGCCAAGCCCCTCCGCCGTCACCTCCAGAAACCGCCCCGTGCCGGCGGCGCACTTGTCGTTCATGACGAAGTCCACCGCCCGACCGTCCTTCAGCTTAATCCCCTTGCTGTCCTGGCCGCCGATATCAACCACCGTCCTGACCTCGGGCAGGAAGTAAGCCACTCCCTTGGCGTGGCAGGATATCTCGGTTATCTGCTTATCGGCAAAGGGGACATTGATTCGCCCGTAGCCGGTAGCTACCACATAGGTTATGTCGTCAAAGGGAAGGCCTGCCTTGGCCAGCGCCTCTTCCATCACCCGATTGGCCAGCTTCCTGTGCTCGGGACCGGTAGCGCCGATGACCGAGGCAATCACCTCTTGGTCCATAATCACTACCTTGGTCATGGTGGAACCGATGTCAACCCCGGCGAAATACTGTTTCCTCACCGGCTCTTAACCGCCTCCAGGGTATCAATAAAGGCGTCTATCCTGGCCTTGGTATCAGCTTCGTTATAGGAGCTGATATCGACGATATCGCTCTCCAGTATCAGCGAGGGGATATCCTTATAAACCTTCTTGAGCATATTCAGCTGCCAGATTAAGCCGACATGCCAGGAACGGCAGGAAAAGGCTTCATGCATTACTATGCCGTCTATCTTGTAGTCTTCAATATACTTAATCAGCCGCTCGACGTCGGGATGAGAGCCGGGACGCTGCCTGGCCCTATCATACCAGTAGGTCCAGAACTTTACCCACCTCCAAGCGATATGCTCCAGGGGGTCGCTGACCTTGGACAAATCCATGTCGAAATTATAGGTCGCCTCTATCATCCGATAAGTGACCTCCACGGGAAATACCGCCCCCTTGCTGTTGAAGTAGTTAAAGTCGGAAAGGGCAAACCAGGACGGCAGTCCCCCACCCCAGATAAGCCGGTACTTCTCGTCAGGAATTTCACCCTCCTTGTTGGCTATCTTATGCTTTAGCTCGTCATTTAACTCCTGGTAAAAGTCATAGGCTTCCTGAGTTGCCATCATGAATACCATGGGCACCATGGTATTCATGGCATCGCCGGTACCCATGACACTAGGCACCGCCCGGCGCAGTTCATAGGTCTCCCATATCAGGTTCCAGGTACGGTCAGTCAGGTCGACCAGCTCGCTAAGGTGGTCCCAGTCCATCTTACGGCCGGTGTGCTTCTCCAGAAACTGTACCAGCCCCTTAAGCTCGGCAACTATATATTTCACGTAGTAGTCCTGGACTTCACGGTAGTCGTAATCGTCCTCGTAGGGTGGCCAGGGAAGACCGACATCATAGACGGGAACATCGGGCATATATTGCTGGGCCGCCTGATACCACTTATTCCTGGGGTCACAGAGCATCTGGCCGCTACCGAGCATCATGTCAGGTCTCGCCTGTCCTCCCCAGGGGGATTCAGGGGGCATCTCACCCAGCTCTTCACGCCAGGCGTCAAAGCCCAGACCGCACAGGGCATAGGTACAGAGGGAGCGGGAGAAGTTTTCCGCTTCCGCCCTCTCCAAGAATCGCTGGGCGTCGCGCTTAGCCCCACATACACCGGCATAGTTCTCAGTCCATACCGGGATAACATCCATGGCTCGGATGATTTCATCATAACAGCAGCAGATAAAAGAATAGGCTAGAGGCTTCCCTTCCTCCCTCGCTTGCACCGTCCCACCAATAGCCGCCTTGACCATGGGGCCTATCTTGCTGGCTGCCTCGGTAGCCGTCCTTCTCTTTTTTCTCTCCTCCGGTTTCTTCTCTTCAGTCATAGCCGTTCTCCTTACATCTTTTTTGACTATTTTCTAGCCCAGCATCTCCAGGAAAGCCTGGACTCTGGTCCTGAGCCTGCCGATGGTGGACATGGAATACTCATCCTCAAGATAGAGCACCGGCGTGCCCTTAGCTTCAATGTAGCTTTTTATCTGGGGCACCTCAAAGCCAAAGGGGTCACAATACTTGTAGATATAAAGCACCACGCCGTCAACCTTGAAATCATCAATCATCTGGCGCATATGGCCGAACCTGTCCTCCAGGTCTTCTTCATAGTTACCCTTCATCTCGCGGTAGGTCCGACCACACTTCACCTTTCTCAGATACCGCTCGGCGATGCCCTCTATGGGGTCAGCGGTTAAGTCCACCGAAGACATGAACTCCCTGGCGCCGGGGCAGAGGTCATCGGCCACCACCCAGGCTCCGCTATCCTCAATCAGCTTGATAAAGGCGATACTATCCACCTGAGCGCCGATCACCATTATCCTGGCCTTCTTTGGAGCGGGAGTGCTCCCCCTTTGTCCGACCTCTTCGATAACATCGCCCAGCAGCTCGATAGACTCGGCCACGGGGATGCTTATGGCGGCTATCAATACCCTGGCTACCTCTTCACCCGAGATTAGGGGCGGAGACGCCTTCCTCAACTCATAGAGCTCCCTCACCTTGGCCCGCTGCCGATTATGGAGCTCTACCGCCCTGGCCAGCTCCTGGTCGGAGATTTCCTTGCCGGCAAAGCGCCCCAGGCTGGTCCGGAAGGTATTTAAAATATCCCGATAAAAGTCCAGAGACGAGTCACCGGTGGTATGGGGCATATTGATAAAGTGGGCGTAGGGAAGATTAAGGGTATACTTCCAGACATCGTAGGTGCGGCAGATACTGTCGCAGGCATGGGGTATGACTATACCTTCCAAAAAATCATAGTTGCCCTTTAGCGCCATATCAAAGCAGCTACGGACTAATGGACAGACGATGGTCTCCATCTCGGTATCGGCCTTGGTAATCGGCTCATTGACATCCCCCTTTATCCGGAAAGGCATAAAGCCGGCGGCGGTTACAATCTCCAGGGGAACAAAGGCGCACAAATAGCCTAGTATTTTTTGTCCCTGCTTTTTAAGCTCCCTGGCCCTTACGCCGTAATCCTGGTAAAGTCTTTCCGCCGCCGCCAGCCCTTTAACAACAGCCTTTTCTGGCATAGCGTCGCTCCTTTCTTACAATGCCTAGTTTAAGGTATTAACTGGTCAGTTTTCAACTGTGCAATATCTTTCCCTGCATTTTAGCCGTTCTCATTCGGGGATGACGAATAAGCCGTCTTCATCGGCTACGGACTGGGAACGCTTTAAGGTAACTCCGGTCATGATATGAATCAGCTTAAACGGCTGCAGGTTGGTGAAGGTATAGACCCACTTCGCCTTTTCCAGTATGACCTCCTCGGGGTCCTCGCCTCCAGCCACCCTCTCCATCAGCTCGCGGTGATAGGACTCCGTGGCCTTCATGACCCTCTGCAGATAGCGCCTGGGTTCCCCTGCGACAACGCCGCCGTGGCTGCGGGCGCCGATATGGGCCGGCAGCGCCGCCAGCTTACGGATGCTATGGCAGTACTCCTCCAGGGACTGGAAGTAGTTGGGCCAGAAGAGCTCCTTTTCGAGCTCGTATATGCCGGTGGCGTCACCGATGACCAGTATGCCGTCCCTCTCGTTGTGAAAGGAGATATGGCAGGGTGAATGCCCCGGGGTCTCGTAGACCGTCCAGACCACCCCCGACCCCAGGTCTATCTTTTCCCCCTCCCCGACAACCACCTCCACCTCAAAGACAGGGTTTTCGGGTTCGTCAGACCACCAGTCGATATCGCCCTTCACCAGCAGAATCTCGGTGATGGTGCGGTCTATGCTCAAGAAATTCTTGATAAATTCTTCCTTCTGCAGTTGCCTGGCCGCCTGTTCGCTGCCCACTACCTTGAGGTGGGGCCACAACTTCTTCAGGTGCGGCACGGCGCCTACATGGTCGGGGTGAGTGTGGGTAAGGGCCAGGTATTTTATCCGCTCCGGCTCAATGCCCAGCTCCTTTATCTGGTTGACGAGGATAGGAAAGGTGGCACCGGTGCCCCCCTCGATAATCATGCCGCTATCCCCCATCGTCAGATAGGCCGGATAAGAAGGGGTACCCAGCTGATAGAAGTTCGGGGCGACAGTTAAGATTTCGTATACCCTTCCACTCATTTGACTTCCCTCCTTTAAAATGGTTTTTAGTAAAACAGAAGCCCCTCCGCTTGGGAGGGGCTCTAATTTCTGGCTCTGGTTAGTTTATCTTAACGTTTGTCTAGTTAATCTCCATGCCCTGCCTCCCAAGCGCTGTCAGCGCCGGCATAAAAGTAGGCGTAGTAATAAGCCTGGGAAGCATTAAGATTTATCATTTCTATTTAACCTTGGGCAGTAGTCTAACACAGGCAATCTGCCCTGTCAACCCTGTCCTTATATAATTTTAAGGTATTACCCCCTCATGTTTCAACTGGGTGATATCGTCCCAGCTGTAACCCATCTCCAGCAAAATCTCTTCGGTGTGCTGGCCGAGCTCGGGGGCTTCCCGCCTTATCGAGGCCGGAGTCTGGCTGAAATCCCAGGGGAAACCGACCATCTTGGTCCGTCCAAAGACGGGGTGGTCGAACCAGCTGACGTAGTTATTGGCCAGCGCCTGCGGGTCGTCAATGACCTCGGTGAGGGTCTGGACGGGGCTGTGAATCAAGCCCTCCCGCTCGAAAATCTCGAACCACTCGTCCCTGGTCTTGGTGGCGAATATCTTATCCAGAATGGCGATAAGCTCTTTGGCGTTCTCCCCCCTGGCTTCTATGCTGTTAAAACGGGGGTCGTTCTCCAGCTCGGGCATGCCCAGTGCCCGGCAGACATTAGGCCAATAGCGGTCGGGTTGAAGGTGAGCTAAGATGAACCACTTATCGTCCTTGGCCTTGTAGTGGTTATAGATGGGGTTGCCGGCTTCAGTCCTGATTTCTCGGGGGAACTCCTGCCCCAGCATAGCCGGCGCCGATAAGACCAGGCTCTCCATACAAATCAGGCTGCCCATCAGCGAGGTATCCACCAGCTGGCCCTTACCCGTCTTCTCGCGGGCAAAGAGGGCGCAGCATATCGCCCAGGCGCAGACCATACCCCCCAGCTCATCGCCCAGCCCGGGCAGGACCTGGGAGGGAGGGGTACCCCGCTCACCGGAGGACATCATCAGCCCCGCCCGCCCGATGCCGGTATAGTCAAAGGAAAGCTCGTTGGCATCGGGCCCCTTCCTCCCCCAGCCCGAAGCCTGGGCGTAAATCAGGCGCGGGTTCCGCTTCATCAGCACATCGGGGCCGATGCCCATCTTCTTGGGGGCTTCTATGCTCATGTTGGTCATAAAGATGTCGGCGTTATCAATCAGCTTCAGGAAAAGCTCCATACTCTTTGGCTGTTTCAAGTCCAGGGCAATGCTCCGCTTGTTGCGGTTATGCTGCTCGAAGTAGTAATTCCGCCCCTTCAAGCCGACCATAGTCCCGATAATCCTCATAAAGCCCCGCCCCGGGTCTCCGGTCAGGGGCTCCACCTTGATGACATCAGCGCCCAGGTCCCCCAGCTTGGTCCCGCAAACAGGCCCCTGCTGAAACATGGTTATCTCCACCACCTTGACTCCGTCTAAAGGTCCGTCCATTTTCTTTGTTTCCCTTTCTAGAATATATTGCCCTTAAATAAACAAAATTCCCTCCGCTTGGGGAGGGAAACTTTAAACTCTTTTAACCTAGTTTTTGGTTATATTCTTTAGATTTTCACAATATTGTCCCCCCAAGCGCACCTGGTGCGCCCGCTAAATATGAAGTCCGTAAAGTATAAACCTGGGGAGACAATATTTTCTTTCATTATATAATCCCGGTTTATTATAGAAAACTCTATCATATATAGATATAGTTTGTCAACATTTAGCTTCATTGACACATAGCAGACTGCGCGGTAATGGGGTATTGACAACCTAAAGAATCATGCTATTATAATATCTACCATAATTTATGCGAGGTAACAAAATAAAAAAGGAGGTAGTTAGTCGTGAAAAGAACTTGGGGAATGGTCAGTTTTGCACTCTTTATCCTGGCTCTAGTATTAGCCTTCGTCGGAGGTATAGTAGAACCTTCACACACCACTATCACCGCGGTCTTGGCAGGCGCTGGGGTCGTAATTGGTGTCATCTATGCTGTTAGCGCTAAAGAAATTAACATTTTACTTCTGGCTACCATAGCCTTGTTGGCAGCGGCAGCCGCCTTCGTTCCCATTACAGATTTGTGGGAAGGTGACATAATTACTGGTATTATCCAGAACTTTGCTGCACTGATGGCGCCAGTGGCTCTTATCGCAGCAATATACGCACTATTGAAACTTGGCTGGCAAAAAGAATAGTCACAATTTCAAATAAAAAAAGCCAAGATCCGCCGCGTTATAGAAGAGTTAATCAATAAGGGAGACCTGGCGGTAGCGGATGAGGCGATGAAAGAAGGGCACTGGAACCGCTAAACGACATGCGGTGGCTGGTGTTTTTTAATATTAAAAAGGAGGGGAAATTGGGAAACAAAGTAATAGAAGAAAGCGTAGCCGAGGTAAAGAAAATGATGCAGGACCTAACGCCACTGGATATGGAATACATCGAAAGATATATCGCTTCCCGTAGGCGTGAGGGTCGTTTGTATCCATGTTCCAGCGTAATCAAGGGAAATGCAGATGCTATTACCGAGAGCCTTCGAAAATGTGCACAGAACGATATGATGGAAGGTTTTTCCGATGTTATTACTCTTGAAATATTTTACGACACTATGACCTACTCTGAGCTGGACCCCCCTGAAGCCGATAGGCCCATGGTTCGTTTAGATTTGCTGAACCCGCAAACGGACCTCTTCCGCTCGCATGATATTTTTAAGTCGCAGGATGCTTACATACTGGTTAGCCATGGAACCCCTGATGACGAGAAGCAAGCCCGCCTGAATAGAAAGCTTGCTGAGGATAAAGCACGCTCGGCTGGGGTGAAACCCCAGATGTTAAATCAGGAAATTGTTTGCTCGTCCTGCGGCAAGAGAATAGGTTCCGTTAACGAAGAGCAAGATGACCCAGTTTACCGCCCCAGGGCGGCATCCCGTTGCAAAGTGTGTAATGCATATCTCTGTCTTGATTGCTATCCAGGGCCTACAACGGGGCAGGAGATCTGCCCTGTTTGCGGAGTGTGGCATTACGCCATAGAGACGCTGGTAGAATGGAAATATTAGGGCTGAACACATCAGTGCTTAATATCAAAAATGCAGGAGGTTAACTAAGGTGAGAATGTCGACAGCCCCCGAAGTGCCCTTTCACCCGTCTCAGTGCCCTCAATGCAAGTTCTTCAACAAGGGTGCCAACCGCTGCGAAGGTTACACTACTCCCCATCCAATACCCGGTCTTCCCCCATTGCTTGCAATGTTCATTGGGGAATCTAACCGTGCTTGCCCGCGTTTTTCCAAGGCCAGAAAGACTTAAGACCAACGGAACTCCCCACAACTCCACCCCGTTCCTCACACTCAGCGTTTATGGTATAGTATGTAAAGCATGCTAGCCAAAGTAACCACCTGCGCCATAGTCGGGCTGGAAGGCGCTATTGTTGAGGTTGAGGTAGATATTTCCCCCGGTTTACCCTTGTTTATCATCGTCGGGCTGCCCGATGCCGCCGTCCAGGAAGCCAAAGAGAGGGTGCGGGCGGCGATAAGGAACTCGGGCTGCGCCTTCCCCCTAAAGCGCATCGTGGTCAACCTGGCTCCCGCCCACCTCAAGAAAGCCGGGCCGGCCTATGATTTACCCATCGCCGTCGGCATCCTCCTCAGCTCGGAGCAGGTATCGGGCGATGTCTCTCAAAGCATTCTCCTCGGCGAATTGTCCTTAGACGGCAGCCTGCGCCACACCAACGGCATCCTGCCCATGGTCGCCCTGGCCCGACAGGAAGACATATCCACCATTATCGTGCCCGAAACCGACGCCAGGGAGGCGTCCCTGATAGAAGGCACCGAAATCATCCCCTTTAAATCACTGTCCCAGCTGGTCAGCTACTTCAGGGGGGAGATACCAGCCCCGGAGTACAAGCCGGAGCCGATGGAGGAGTATACCCCRGCCRCCATGCCCRCCACCGACCTYGCCTAYGTCAARGGGCAGGARCAYGTCAAGCGCGCYYTRGAGGTGGCCGCGGCCGGCGGGCATAAYATGGTGATGATGGGRCCGCCRGGSAGCGGYAARACACTGCTGGCGCGYKCCCTSCCYTCAWTACTGCCGCCGATGACCACCGAGGAAGCCCTGGAGGTTACCAAGGTATACAGCGTCAGCGGTCTGCTGCCGGAGAATACCCCCCTCATCAGACAGCGCCCTTTCCGCTCCCCGCACTACACCATCTCCAATGCCGGGCTGGTGGGGGGCGGGCACTGGCCCAGGCCGGGTGAAATAAGCCTCAGCCATCGGGGGGTGCTGTTCTTAGACGAGCTCCCCGAATTCGGGCACGCCGTCCTCGAGGTACTGCGCCAGCCCCTGGAAGACAGGATAATCACCATCAGCCGCGCTACGGGCAGTGTCACCTTCCCGGCCAACTTTATGCTGGTGGGAGCGATGAACCCCTGCCCCTGCGGCTACTACGGCGACCCCTTCCGGCAGTGCACCTGCTCCCCCGGCTTAGTCGCCCGCTACCAGAAGCGGGTCAGCGGGCCTTTCATTGACCGCGTCGACATCTTTATTGAGGTGCCGCACATTGACTACGAAAAGCTGGCTGACGACAGGCTGGGGGAAAAATCGGAGAAGGTCCAGGCCAGGGTTGAATCCGCCCGTTCCACCCAGCAGCGGCGCTTTGAGGGGACTTCATTAGCCTGCAATGCCGAGATGACCCCCACCGAGGTCAGGGAGTTCTGCGCGGCAGAGGAATCGGCCCAGAGCCTGCTCAAAGCGGCTATGAAACAGCTCTATCTCTCCGCCCGCGCCTTCCACCGCATCCTCAAGATAGGCCGCACCCTCGCCGACCTGGAGGGTACCGATATCATCAAAGCCCATCATATCGCCGAAGCCATCCAGTACCGGCCCAGGAGCCTGGTATAGTCAACAAAGCCTCTCTGTAGTAAAATGTAGGCAATGGTAGAAGTACCAAAACCAGCTCCACGGCTGGTAATAAAAAGGAGGGAGCCAATGAAGAAAAAGGGATTGATTATGCTCGGTCTGATTACCATCCTGCTTTTAGCTAGCATTACCCCCGGGTGTGGCCTCTTTGGTGGTGTTAAGAAGCCTAGTGTCGGCTACGTCCCCCAAGACTGGTATCGATACGAGGACATTTCCTACGGCGAGATTGTGGACAATGCCGGCCTGGAATGGGGGCTTATTACATACGTGGATGAAGTGGACTGGGATGCGGTGAATATCTTCTACGGCGATGTCCCCTCAATTTTACAGGGCAACGAGAATGATAGCGCCGCCCTAATAGCCTACGCCGTCGAGTGTTCTCTCGTCTTCGTCCCTCAAGAGACAGGCACGATGGTCGTAGCCGGCCACTTAGCCGGGTATACTAGGACTCATGACGCTACAAACGCTTGGTATGAAATGGAGATAATCTTCGTTGAGGGCTCTACCTGCATAGACATCTATACTATCTTTGACGACAACGCCGCCGACGAGGCACAGGTAATGTCGCTGATAAACAGCATTGACTTTTAGGCAGGACGGCAACCACCGCATAGGTGTCGGCGGGTAATTATTTACGCCGCCACCCCGTTTCCTTGACGAAAAAGAAAAACACCAACGCCAGCAGTCCGAAACCCGCCCAGAGGAAGAAGGGGAAACCGGCATTAGCCTCAGCCAAGCTGTTGCCCAGGGGAGGGGAAATAATAGGGCCTACGTTCAAGATGGTCTGCGTCAACCCCATGGCGGTGCCGGCATAGACCACCCCCACCCCCTCGGTTTCGGTGCTCATAGTCAGCGAGACGGCCATAAAACCGTCACGAGAAACGCCCAATATCGCCATCAGCACCCAGACCATAGCGAAGCTGACCACCGGCAGCAGAGCCACACCGGCAACGGTAATCACCAGCACCGGGAAAATGACTCTCTTGCTCAGACCGATCTTGTTGGCTAACAAAGCCAGCGGGATAGCCCCCAGCGTACTCAGGGCGTTGAAAGTAGCCATCGTGCCGTCGGCGCTGGCTATCGTCCAGCCCATATCACGAAGATAGGTGGGCAGGTAACCCATCATTCCCTGCATACAGGCCGAATAACCGAGAAGAGTCAAACCGAGCAGCCAGATAGCTTTGTTAGGAAATACCCGCGATATCGATTGGCGCAGCGGCACTCCGCTCCCCAAACCGGCTGAGCCGGGCTGTTCCGCCTCCCTCACCGTGAACACCCACAGCAGGCCGATCATGATTGATATGCCCCCGTATAAGAAGAGCACGTTCTCCCAGCCGCCAAGTAAAGGCGATATCATGGTGGCGCTAATCATCGAGCCCACGGTAAAGCCCAAGCCCATACCAGCAGAAACCACGCCGTTGGCGATGACGAGCTGTCTCCCTTTAAACCAGGTGGCGGTAGTCTTAAAGACACTGCTGGGTACAACCCAGATGGTGAGACCAAAAAAGAAGGTGATTATGGCCAGGCTGGTGAAGTCCCCGGCGGTGCCCCTCAGGGCTCCAGCCAATCCCCCCAGGATACAGGTAACGGCTATGACGCGCTTGGCCCCATAGCGGTCAGCCAGCAAGCCGCCGACGAAGACGATAAACAGAGCAGCAAAGGAAGGTATGCCCCAGATTATGCCTACCTGCACCAGGTTCAGGCCGAGGTCGGCGGCTATCTCCTTGAAAAGGACGGTCATGCAAATCTGCTGCATGGCCACGGTAAAGGTGAAGGTCAGTGCCGCCAGACTGAGCACATACCAGCGGTAATTTGAGCCGCCGCTTTTACTATTGATAATATTCACTGCCTTTAAAAAAGCTCTCTAGACAGACAAGGGTTTATAGTAGCCAGCCCGAATAGGGCTATGGAAGACAAGGCAGGGCGCGGGGATGATAAAAACCCCACCCCTATTTTGCCTTATTTTAAGAGGTCATAAAGCCAACCCCGGGCTTACTTAACCTCGACGGTAGCGCCAGCGGCTTCCAGCTTCTGCTTGGCCGCCGTTGCCTCCTCCTGGTTAACCCCCTCTTTCACCGTCTGAGGGGCGCTCTCGACGAAGTCCTTGGCTTCCTTCAAGCCCAGGGTAGTCAGCTCCCTAACCGCCCTGATAACGCTAATCTTATTCGCCCCTACATCCTTGAGAATAACGTTGAACTCTGTTTTCTCCTCGGCCTCCGCCGGAGCCGCCGCCCCGGCCGGTCCCGCCGTCGCCGCCACCGATACCGGAGCGCTGACGCCAAACTCGTCCTGCAGCGCCTTGACCAGCTCGGAAAGCTCAAGCACGGTCATCTTTTTTACGCTTGATATTATGTCATCAACGACCTTGGACCTCTTCACCTCCGCCTTGGGAGCCGGCTTCTTAGCCTCGGGCTCTTTGGCCTCTGGCTTAGCCTCTGGCTTAGCCTCTGGCTTGGCTTCAGGTTCAGCTTTAGCCTCGGGCTCTTTGGCCTCTGCCTTTGCCTCGGGCTTGGATTCAGGTTCAGCCTTGGCTTCAGGCTCTTTGGCCTCTGCTTCGGTTTCAGGCTCTTTGGCTTCTGCCTTGGCTTCGGGCTCCTCGGCGGCTTTCTTGGCCTTCTCTTTCTCTTCTGTCATCTTATCCTCCCTCCATTTGTTGAATCCTTGATTGCAGCGCCCCGATAACGCCCATCAGCGGGGCGCTAAGATAGCCAACCAGGGCCGAGATGGGGCTCTGCACCCCACCGACAACCATGGCCAGCAGTATCTCCCTTGATGGTAATTTAGACAGGGTGTTTATCTCCTCGACGGTAAGCAGTCTCTCCGGCAAAAAGCCTCCCTTGATACTCATGCTCACCTTGGAGTCCTCGATGTAGGCGGCTAAGACCCGGGCCGGCTCGGTAACATCGCCGTAGCCAAAAGCGATAGCCACCGGGCCCTCAAAGAAGCCAGCCAGTTCCTCCTTGCCCGCCCTCTGGGCGGCAAAGCGGGCCAGGGTGTTCTTCACCACCCGGTACTCGACACCAGCCTCTCTAAAGCGGCGGCGCAGGTTGGTCATCTCCGCCGCCGACAGCCCCCGGTAATCGGTCAGAACACCGATTTTGCACCGCGAAAAAACATCCTGCAGGCTATCAATAATCAGCGCCTTCTTTTCTTTAGCCGACATCTCTTATCACCCCCTAAAAAAGTAAGTCCTTGCGCCTGCCGCACAAGGACTTATCTCTAAGTTCCTTGACTTCCTCGGCAGGCAGTTTTTTAAGCCTTTTAACAGCGCCCGCTTTCTCAGGAAACCATATTTCCCTTATATTATACTATATTCTACTTCTTTACCGGCTCAAATGCAAAAAACACCCTTTCCGCCTCTGCCATCACGCCTTTCTTCTCTATTATCATCGGAGGTATATCAAAGACAGCCAGCTTGACGGCGGCGCCTTCTTTGAGTTCCCCCTCCTTGCAGTTGACCACGCGGGAGATGAGCTTGCGCCCCCCACCCAGGTCGACGAGGGCGTGAATCAGGGGCGACTCAAAGCCCAGGGGCACTCCGGCCACCTCCTCGGTAAAGCGCAGCACCTTCCCTTCAGTGGGCAGGTCCACCCACTCCAGGTCATCGGAATTACACTTGGGGCAGACGACCCGGGGCGGGAAAGGCTCGCTGCCGCACTTCTTGCACTTGGTGGTGGTAAACCTCTTCTGCCTGAGGTTCTCATAGAACGGGTGAATGCGGTTAAACTCCTTAGCCTCCAAGGGATAAAGGTCCATGGTTGATGGGTATAAACCCTCTAAAATGGGTACTCCCAGTACTGACATATCTACCCCCTTATCAAGATTTTATAAACTCTTTAAGGCTCTCGCCCGTAAATCAGTATGGTATGCTCGACATTAAGCCCGCTCAAGTTATGGGTCAGCCCTATCTTGGCACCTTCCACCTGCTTTATCGCCCTTCCCTGCAGCTGGTGGAGCATCTCCCGCGCCTGGCGGATGCCAGTGGCGCCAAAGGGATGACCGCAGGAGAGAAGACCGCCATCGGTATTTACCGGCACCTCGCCCCCGAAATCACTCTGTCCTGATTCGACGAAGTGTCCGCCCTCCCCTTTCTTGCAGAAGCCCAAGTCCTCCATCTCAATAATCTCCGAGATGGTGAAGCAGTCATGGGTCTGGGCGACATCAATATCACCAGGGCCAACCCGCGCCCTCTCGTAAACCTTCTTGGCCGCGGTCCTTAAGTGGAGCCAATCGGCCAGGTGCTCACCGGGCCAGTTCATCGACATACTGTGAAGCGTTGCCTGCGCCGTTCCCCTGATATAGACCAGGGGCCTATCGCTAAGCTCCTTCGCCTTATCTTCATGAGTCAACAGCACGGCGGCACAGCCATCGGTAACAGGAGTGCAGTCAAAGAGGCCCAAAGGAGGGGCTATGGGTCGGGCGGCCATCACCTCTTCCATGGTAACCGCCTTCTGAAAATGCCCCTTGGGGTTGGTGGCGCCGTTTCGGCGGTTCTTGACCGAGACGGCGGAAAGCTGCTCCTTGGTAGTGCCGTACCGTTTCATGTGTTCTTGAGCCGTCATGCTAAAGAAAGGAGGTGGCAGCCCTATACCCTGGGCTCCGTCCCAGTCATGGTCTATGGAAGCCAGCTCGCTGTAATAGGTCTCCCAGCGCTGCGGCGTATAGAGCTTCTCACCGCCGGCAATCATCACGATATCGGCCATCCCGGACCTTATCAGCCCCGTTGCCAGGATAATGCCCGAACTGCCGCCGGCGCACAGGGTATCCACCCTGGTGCAGATGCTGGTCGGCTTGAGGCCGATGCGCTCGGCCATTACCGGAGCCGCATTAACCTGAAAAGAGCGCCGCCCGCAATAAGAAGAGGCGAACAAAAGACCGTCTACGTCCGCTCTCTTAAGCGCCGGGACATCGTCAAAACAGTCCTTAGCCGCCTCCTGAGTCATGTCTACGATGCTTGCCTCCCTGACCCCCCACTTGCTCATGCCGCCGCCGATAATACAGACCTTTCTATCCGGCATTTTTAACCCTCCTTATCTTAAAATCTAGACCTTGTTGAATTCGTAGGCAACCCTGTTATCGGGCAATTTCACCGGGCTGAGCGCCAGGCTCATGCCCACCTTTATATCATCCGGCTTAATATCCCGACTTAAACGGGCCAGGACCTGAATGCCCCCCTCAAACTCGCCCAGAGCCAGAATATAGGGAGCATCGTTCTCAAAGCCGGTGGGGCCGTAATTGACTATGGTATAGGTATTAAGCTTACCCTGCCCCTTGATTTCAAACCAGTCGACATCGCTGGACAGGCAAGCGGGACAGTCCGCCTTGGGCGGAAAGTAGCTAGCCCCACAATTACGGCACCTGGTGGTCATTACCTTGCCTGCCTCCAGGTGAGTCATAAAATCAGCCGCCTTGGCGGCTGCCGTAAAACTAACGGTGCCAAAATTCTCAAAGCCCATCAGGCTACCTCCTCAAGATGGTTACATTGCCGTATTGCCCGATGCCACCTATATTATGGACCAGGCCTACTTCGGCTCCCTTCACCTGAGCCTCAGTAGCCTGCCTTCTTAGCTGGCGGACGATAGTCCTGACCTGTGAGCCTCCGGTGGCGCCTATAGGATGACCTTTAGAGAGCAAACCGCCGTCGACGTTTACCGGAATCTTGCCATCGGCATAGGTCTGCTTATCCTCTATCAACCCCACTCCCTCGCCGGGCTTGGCGAAGCCCAGGTCTTCATAAGCCAGAATCTCGGAAACGGTAAAGCAATCGTGGACCTCGGCCACATCAATATCCTGCGGCTTGAGGCCGGCCATCTTATATGCCTGTTTGCCCGCTTCTTTAGCGCACTCCAGACCGGTGAGCGATTTTCTTCCGGCCATGGTCATGGTATCGGTGGCGGCGCCGAGGCCGATAATCCAGACCGGGACTTGAGTTATCCCTTTAGCCACATCGCCCCTGGCCACTATGATGCAGGAGGCGCCGTCGGCATTGGCGCAGCAGTCAAACTTCTTCAAAGGGCTGGTTATGACCTCTGAATTTAGAATATCCTCCAGACCCAGTTCTTTGCGATAGGTAGCCTTGGGATTAGCCGCCCCGTAGTGCGAGTTCTTGACCCGAACCTTGGCCAGGTGCTCCTCGGTAGTACCGTACTTGGCCATATGAGCCCGGGCATACATGGCGTAGCCGGCGGGCATGGTCAGGCCGAAGGGCGATTCCCAGATTATATCCGCCCCCCGCCCCATCCTCTCGGCGGCATCGCGGGAGGAAAGCTCGGACATCTTCTGAAAGCCGATTACGGCCACCACCTTATGCAGGCCCGCCTTGACCAGCGACCAGGCTATCCTCAAGCCAGTGCTGCTGGAAGAGCATACCGTCTCAACATAGAAGCTCGGCTTGGGGGTCAGCTCCAGGTACTCCGAAATCAAGCCGGCGGGCGAGCGCTGTTTATCATATTCCGGCGCCGAACAAATAATGGAGGCGTCTATATCACCGGTGGTGATATCCAGACCCTCCATGGCTTCTTTGAAAGCCTCAAAAGACAATTCCCGGATAGAGACACCGCAGTCGCGAGAAAAGACGCTCTGTCCCACGCCGACAATAGCCACTTCTGCCATAGGTATCACCTTTCAATCTATATTTATTTTAAGCTATCAAGCGGAGGTCAAAGACAGGGCTGGTTTAAGGTCAAGCTTTATACCCGGCCCCATGGTAGTGGCTATAGAGGCAGTCTTGACATACTGTCCCTTGGCTCCGGCGGGCTTGGCCCGCACCACCGCCTCCATCACCGCCGTCAGGTTAGCCAACAGCTTGTCCTCTTCAAAACTGACCTTGCCCAGAGGGACGTGAATGATGGCCGCCCTGTCCAGCTTGAACTCCACCCGCCCCTGGCGGGCTTCCTCGATGGCCCGGGGCAGGTTATCGCCGTCAACCACCGTTCCCGACTTGGGGTTGGGCATCAGCCCTTTCCTCCCCAGGATTTTCCCCAGCCGCCCCACCTTGCCCATCATATCCGGGGTGGCAATGGTAGTATCAAATTCCAGCCAGCCACCTTCAATCTTCTTAATAAGCTCGTCACCGCCGGCGAAATCGGCGCCGGCAGACTCGGCGTTTCTCACCGCCTCACCCTGAGCAAAGACCAGGACCCTCACCTTCTTGCCCAGCCCGTGGGGCAAAAGGGCGACGCCGCGCACCTGCTGCTCGGCATCCCTGGGGTCGACGCCCATCCTCAGGTGAAGCTCGACCGTCTCGTCAAAGCCGGTATAAGCCACCTTCTTGGCTAGCCCGATAGCCTCCTGAGGAGAATAGGTCTTGTTCCTGTCTATCAGTTTTATCGCTTCAGCGTATTTCTTGCCGCGTTTAGCCACTTCATTCCACCTCGATGCCCATACTTCGGGCGGTGCCTTCAATAATTCGCTCGGCTCCCTCAATGCTGGTGGCGCTCAAGTCCTTAGCCTTAAGCTCGGCTATCTGGCGGAGTTGAGCCCGCGATATCTTGCCCACCTTCTCATGGCCGGCGTCGGTGGAGCCCTTTTCTAAAGCCAATGCTTTTTTAAGCAAATCGGCAGCCGGCGGCGTCTTGGTAATAAAGGTAAACGAGCGGTCTTCAAAGACGGTTATCTCCACCGGAATAATAGAGCCTTCCTGCTTGGCGGTGCGCTCGTTATACTCCTTGCAAAAAGCCATAATATTAAGCCCATGCTGACCCAGGGCAGGACCTACCGGCGGCGCCGGATTTGCCTTACCGGCTGGAATCTGCAGCTTAATAACCGCTTTAACCTTTTTAGCCACTTTGCCCCCTCCTAGAGCTTCTCCACCTGCAGGAAGTCGAGCTCAACCGGCGTTTCCCGCCCGAAAAGGGAGAGAAGCACCTTGACCTTACCTTTGTCGGTGCTTATTTCATCGACCACGCCGACAAAATCAATAAAGGGGCCGTTGGTCACCCGCACACTCTGCCCCTCACGAAAACCAACCTTGACCTTGGGCGCTTCGGCGGCCATCTGTTTCAAAATTTTACTTACCTCCCCTTCAGCCAGGGGGGTCGGCTTACTGCCGCTACCGACGAAACCGGTAACACCCGGGGTATTACGCACTATATCCCAACTCTGGTCGCTCATCTTCATCTTAATCAGGATATAGCCGGGCAGTATCTTCCTGTCCACATTGCGCCGCTGGCCGTCTTTGACCTCAATCTCCACCTCGGTGGGTATAATTATCTCGGAGATTTCCTCGGCGCTATCCATGAACTTGATGCGCTGCTCCAGGTTCTTCTTGACCCGTTCCTCATACCCGGAATAGGTATGAACGACGAACCAGCCTTTTTGATTCTCTGCCACCATAACCTCATTCATAAGACTTCAAGATTTTGGGGAAAAGGCAGGGTTACCCCCTTAAGGCTAGCTCTGCGACTAGCCACCCAAAAAGAACGCATCGACGAGGCGGGTAAAACCATAATCAAAGGCTCCCAGAGCCAGCCCCGCGGCAATGGTAACCAGCAGCACCAGGAAGGTTAAATAGGCCGCCTCTCGTTTTGAAAGCCAGACCACCTTCTTCAGCTCGGCTATAATATCGCCGATAAATCTAAACCTGGCACGCTTGGTAGTAGTACGATGAGTCATTAAAACAGCCTCATATATACCCCTGGTTGCCGGCCACTATTTTATCTCCTTGTGGAGGGTATGGCTGCGGCAACGGGGGCAATACTTCTTCAGTTCCAACCGCTGGGAGTCATTCCTCTTGTTCTTGCTAGTAGTATATGTCCTCTCACTGCACTGACTGCAGGCAAGGTGGATAATAACTCTAGCTTCAGCTTTTCTTGCCATGTCTACTCAATGATGCGGCTAAAGGTACCGGCACCTACTGTTTTACCCCCCTCCCGGATAGCAAAGCGCAGGCCTTTCTCCAGGGCTACCGGATAGATAAGCTTTATCTTCATGTTGACATTATCACCGGGCATAACCATCTCCACCCCTTCGGGCAGCTCAATGCTACCGGTAACATCGGTAGTCCTGATATAGAACTGGGGCTTATAGCCGTTAAAGAAGGGGGTGTGCCTGCCGCCCTCTTCCTTGCTCAAAACGTATACCTCAGCCTCAGCATAGGTATGAGGCTTAATCGAGCCGGGAGCGGCTATTACCATACCTCGCTCTATATCATCCCGCTCCACACCCCGAAGCAGGATACCAACCGCATCTCCGGGCTCGGCGTTGTCCAGGATCTTGTGAAACATCTCCAGGCTAGTGGCTACTGTCTTTCGCGGCTCGTGGTGCAAGCCCACTATCTCAACCTCGTCGCCGGGGTTAATCACACCCCGCTCCACTCTTCCTGTAGGCACGGTGCCGCGACCCTTGATACTGAAAACATCCTCTACCGGCATCAAGAAGGGCTGGTCTTTGGGCCTTGCCGGAGTGGGAATATAATCGTCAATAGCGTCGAGCAGTTGCCAGATGGGGCCGCACCACTGGCAATCCCGCTTGGCACAGCCACACTCCAGAGCCTTGAGGGCACTCACCTTTATCACCGGAACCTTATCGCCGGGGAACTTGTACTTGGTCAGCAGTTCCCTGGTCTCCACCTCCACCAGTTCCTGAAGCTCGGCGTCTTCCAGGGCATCTATCTTGTTGAGCGCCACCACTATATAGGGAACTTCAACCTGGCGCGCCAAGAGGACATGCTCCCTGGTCTGGGGCATAGGCCCATCGGGGGCGCTCACCACCAGGATAGCCCCGTCCATCTGGGCAGCCCCGGTTATCATGTTCTTGATGAAGTCGGCGTGCCCCGGGCAATCTATATGGGCATAATGGCGCTTCTCGGTCTCATACTCAATATGGGCGATAGCGATGGTCAGTCCCCGCGCCTTCTCCTCAGGGGCATTGTCAATACTTTCAAAGGCACGATATTCAGTAGTCCCCGCCTTGGAAAGTAGCATAGTCATCGCCGAGGTCAAGGTCGTCTTGCCATGGTCGACATGACCGATAGTGCCCACATTGCAATGAGGCTTGGTCCGCTCAAATTTCTTCTTTGCCATTTTCTAACCCCCTTTACTTCAGAGCCCACAACCAGATTCGAACTGGTGACCCCGTTCTTACCAAGAACGTGCTCTTCCTGCTGAGCTATGTGGGCGCTTAAACACATTATACCAGTTTTCCCGGCATAAAATCTAACCTACATCATACCATAATATCATATTTAAACGGAGAAGTGGAGGGGGCAGGATTCGAACCTGCGTAGCCATTTCAGGCGGCAGATTTACAGTCTGCTCCGATTAACCACTCCGGCACCCCTCCCCACATCAAACCTTAGCCCGAGAGGGGAGTCGAACCCGCTAACCTACCGATTACAAGTCGGTTGCGCTACCATTGCGCCACTCGGGCAAAATTTCGCCTCTGAACCATACAGGCGTCAATCAACTGGGATATTATAAAAATGAAAGCTATAAAAGTCAAGCTTGGTAGCGCATACCGGATTCGAACCGGTGATCTCCTCCTTGAGAGGGAGGTGTCCTAAACCCCTAGACGAATGCGCCATCTAAAAAGGCTGGCTATAAAGAGAGACCGTATTTAACTCTATACCTGCCAGCCGTAGCTATTATACCAGCCACAGTGCCAAAGGGCAAGCTGGTCTCCGCTTAATCCCGGCCGAGGACGGCCGAGGTTTCAAGCATTTTCCGATATTTTCTTTAATTCGTCTATGTTAACTTTCTCCCGCTCCAGGAACTTTTCCCGGCCCTCGGTGTAGGAAGGAAGCACCCACTTCATTTCCTTGAGGTTCTGGGTTATGGTCGGTAGCCAGTGATAAGGGATAGATATAAGTATCCAGCCCTCTTCAAAGACCTCTTTCGACCTCATGCCAAAAGCCAGTCCGGTAGGCGTGTAGTTCACCTTGCCGCTACGGTAGGGATAAACGTAAAGCCAGGCGCAACCCAGGACACCCGTTGTCTTCGACTCTCGTATCACGCCGGTGGAGTAGCACATCGCCCTGAGCACGATTTCCGCCTGGGTGGTACTGGCGGTTAGAATAAAGACATCGGGCTCGAAGGTCAGCTTGTCCAATGTGGCCAGGGCGACGTAGTTAACGATGCCCCGGGGGAGCGTGGGCAGTTGCTGGTAGAGACTGCTGTTAGCCCGCGGCTCCTGAAAGATTTCCAGTTTGATTCCTATCTGTCCGGCCTCGGCGAACACGGGCAAGTCCTCCATACCCAGTACCGCCGACCCCAGGCAGGTCTCGTTCTCCTTAGAAAAGTAGAACGGCTTTCCCCTCTGCTGGGCTTCCTTGAGCATTTCGCAGAAAGACAATTCTTTGTCCAACTGCTCGATGCCCTCCGGCCTGGTCTCCAGGAACTTCACCCCCACCGGCGGGTACTTGAAATCGAACTTCTCGTAGATGGATAAATCGGTTTGAAGCTTCCTCATGTTGACCTCCTAGAAAACTATATTACCCTATTTTTTAAGCCTTCTGCACCTTGCGCCTTAAATCCTCGAAAAGCTTATCAACGCGTTTTTTATGTGCCTCCCCGGTGATTTTGTCCGAGATAAGCGTCCAGCTCATATTTTGCAGATTTTCGGTTACCATGGGGAGCTTGGTCCAGGGTATGGAGATAATTACCAGACCTTCCGGAAAGACCTTTAAAGCCCGCATCCCCAGGCTGATACCGGTGATAGTGAAGTTCACCTCGCCGCTTAAAACGGGATAGATATAAATCCAGGAGCAGGCCGCGGCCAGCGTGCCCCGGGCCGACCATATCTCCCCGGAGGAATAGCCCAGCGCCCGCAGTATGTGGTAGGCCTGGGTGACATTGGCGGTGATAACCAGGACATCGGGGTCGAAGCTAAGCTGGTCTATAGCCGAGAAAACGACGTAGTTCACCGAGCCCTTGAGCATCGTGGGCAGGTACTGGTAGATTTTGCGGTTAGCCCGCGCTTCCTCAAAGAGCTCATCGGTCTCGCCGACCAGCCCGCTGATGAGCATGGGGTCGGGCTCCTCCATGCCCAGCAGTAACGGCTCTACGCAGTAGAAGTCCTCTCTCTGCACGTAAAAAGGTCGGCTGGTCTGGGCTTCCTTGAACATCTCGCAGAAAGACAGCCTCTTTTTGAGCCTTTCAATGCCCTCCGGCTTGAGGGGCAAAAACTTCACCCCTACCGGCGCCCTCTCAAAGTTGAATTTCTTATAGACGGACAGGTCAATTTTAAGCGGTTTCATACCAGACTCCTTAGAAAAACAAATTGGCTGGGGAAGAAGGATTCGAACCTTCCCTTACGGATCCAGAGTCCGCCGTCCTACCACTAGACGATTCCCCAACACACTAGGATTATAGCACGGGGCTACCATCAGGGCAATAACCGGGCGATTTGACACCGCACCCCTGAATACTTATGCTAAAGCTTAAAGAAAGGAACGAGCTATGACTTATTTGAAGGCGCTACAAAAGACCCTCAAGGTAAGGTTTAAACACCCCTCTCTCCTGGAGCAAGCTCTGGTCCATAGCTCCTATGCCAATGAAAACCCCACCCTTGCCCCCACCTCCAACGAAAGGCTGGAGTTCCTGGGCGATGCCGTTCTCGGTTTCGTCATCGCCGAGGAGCTTTATAAGCGTTTCCCCCAGTTCAGCGAAGGGGAAATGACCCGGCTCCGCTCCTCCCTGGTGCGGCGGGACGCCCTCGCCCGCACGGCAAAGGACATCAAGCTGGGCGATTACCTCTATCTGGGAAAAGGCGAGGAGGCCAGCGGGGGACGGCGCAAGCTGGCTAACCTGGCCGGGGCTATAGAAGCCATCATCGCCGCTATTTTCCTTGACCGGGGCCTGGCCACCGCCCGGGACTTCATCTTGAGGGCCGCCAATAAACAGCTGGATGAGGTGTCCAGCCAGGGGGTAGAGGCCGATTATAAATCGCGGCTGCAGGAGATTATCCAGTCGCGGCAGCAACCGATTCCCAGCTACCGGGTAATAGAAGCCAGCGGGCCCGCCCACAGACGGAGGTTCGCCGTCGAGGTAAGGGTGGGTAAAAACGTCCTGGGGCGGGGGGCGGGCAGAAGCAAAAAAGCGGCTGAGACAGAAGCGGCCCGTTCCGCTCTGGAGAAGCTCTAGCAGCAACTTTACACGAAAGCTCCCCTTTGCTAAACTTTTAGTAAAGCCATGCCTTTGGCTACTGCGGCTAAAATAGAGGTGTTACTATGGGAAGGCGAGATTACCGACACCGAGAACCGAAAAAGCCGAAAAAGGAGGCCAAGAAAACAGCCCCGGCTACTATCCTGCCTCCGCCGGTAACGGTGGAGGTGATTAAGAAGGGCAAAAAGGGAAAAGGGGAAGAGGAGGAAGAGAAATAGCCGCCTACCAGGAGCTTCATCAAAGCCGGGAGTTAAAGGCTCGGGCGGAGAAAGCTAGAGCCGGGCTGGAAGAGTGCCGGCTGTGTCCCCGCCGCTGTGGCGCCAACCGCCTGGCTGGCGAGAGCGGCCAGTGCCAGGTCACCACTAAAGCTATTGTCTCCAGCTACGGCCCTCACTTCGGGGAGGAAGCGCCCCTGGTGGGCAGGCACGGTTCGGGGACTATCTTCTTTAGCTACTGCAACCTGCACTGCGCCTTCTGCCAGAACTACACCATAAGCCAGCTCGGCGAGGGCAGCCCCGTAGAAGAGGAGACCTTAGCCGCCATGATGCTCTCCCTGCAGGAGCGGGGCTGTCACAATATCAACCTGGTCAGCCCCACCCACGTCGTGCCCTATATCCTGGAGGCTCTGGAGCTGGCGGCGGCTAAGGGGCTCAACCTGCCCCTGGTCTATAACAGCGGCGGCTATGACGCCATGGAAACACTGGAGCTGTTGGACGGCGTGGTCGACATCTATATGCCCGATATGAAGTATTCCGATGAGAAAATCGCCGAGGAGCTATCGGGGGTAAAGGACTACCCGGAAGTGAACCGGGCGGCGGTCAGGGAGATGCACCGCCAGGTGGGTGACCTCAAGCTTGATGAGCAGGGCATAGCTAAGCGCGGCCTGCTGGTGCGCCACCTGGTATTACCCGAGGGGCTGGCCGGAACCGAAGAAGTGGTGAGCTTCCTGGCTAAAGAGGTCTCGGCCGATACCTACCTCAACGTTATGGCCCAGTATCACCCCTGCTACAAGGCCTTTGACATACCCAGGCTGGCCCGCCGCCTGCAGGAGCAGGAGTTCAGCGACGCCGTCGACCTGGCCCACCGGCAGGGATTACATAGACTGGATAAAGAGCAGTTTCCGCAGTTGCTCAAGGTACATTTTTAAGGTAAAGCGATGAAGAATAGAGATTTAGCCTCGCTCAGAGTAATAGTATCCGGAGATGTCCAGGGCGTCTTCTTTCGCGCCTATGCCGCGCGCCTGGCCAGGGGGCTTGGCTTGACCGGCTATACGCAAAATCTGCCCCGAGGAGACTCGGTAGAGGTAATCGCCGAGGGAGAAAGAAGGCAGTTGGAAGAGCTAATCAGCCACCTCAGGGTGGGACCGCCGGCGGCTAAAGTGGAAGATGTAACTGCCAGCTGGTCGGAGTATACCGGGATTTATTCCGAGTTCAGTATAAGATTTTAGGCGACCTGCCTCAGCCCGTAAAAACGCTCATTACCCAGCAGGCGAGATAAGACCGCTGCCGAGGCGGCATGAGGAGCGCCACCCCGCCGCTCAGCCAACTGCTTGCTCAGCCCCTCCAGCTCAAGAGGCTGGTTGCCGTTAGCCAGGAAAAGCCGAAACACGCTCTCCAGCACGGGCGACCTGTCGGTGATAAACTCAGGGACTTTAGAACAGCAGTCCCTGATATTGGCTAAAAGGTCAGCCGCCGCCATCTCCTTCTTGTTCTCCTCCATCTGCTCACGGCACTGGGAACACAGGGCGCCTTGGGCCAGAACCAAGAAGGAGCGGTTATTCTTCTCCAGCCACTTTAAATCGATAAACCAGCGCCCTGTTGGTTGGTCATCACTCATACTTCATACCTCAAAAAAATCGCTTAGTCTTCCAGCCCCGCCCTGGCTTCTTTTATCAAATCAAGGTAATCGGCTTTAAGCCCCAGCGTCCGGGAGGCTTCGCTATCCACCTCGTAAGGCTCGCCGACGAAAACCTGGCCGCACTCCTCGACCTCGCCCTGAAGGGGGGGGCCCTGCCCGATGAACTTCTGGCGGGCTTCGATAATCCCCAGGTCAAAGGGCAAGGTGAAATAGAGGTCGGCTATCACCTGGTCTATCCCCAGCTCATATAACTCTTCCCAGCCCCCCGGCGCCTCTTCCCCATACTTGGTGCTGGGCAGCACCGTAAGCAGGTTCATTATGCTCAAACTACCCCGACCCTCAATAACCTTCAGCGGAGCCACCGTTATCAGGTAGTCGCAGGACAGGATGACATTGGGCACCCAGAAGGTAGGCACCACCAGGGGCTTGGGGAGAGGATTATCCACCTCCACCCAGATGCAGTCCTTAACATCCAGCATCAATACCCGGGGGAAATCGTAGTCCAGGGCCTGGTATATGGGGTAGACCGGTTCACCGCCGGGAGTGCCCTCTAAAATCAGGATATCGGCATCGCTCACCTGCCTGATGCCCTCTATTATCGTCGAGAGCATGCCCTGGCTGGTGGTCACCGGATAGGACACCGGATAAGCGGCGCTGGGCTTAATCAAGACCCGCCGCGCCCTGGATATTACCGATGGGGGTTCAAAGACAAACCCCTCTGCATCAAATATCAAGACTGCCTCCTGATAAACGCTTTACTCTACCGATTCGCTCCAGTCCAGCATCATCACCTGGACTATATCCCCCTTCTTTACCCCGGGGGTATCCTCAGGGACGACCACCAGACCGTTAGCCAGAGCCATAGAGGTCAGCACCCCTGAGCCCTGGGGGCCGGTAAGCCGGGCAAAGTACTGACCGCCGCGCTTTTCCACAATCGCCCGGGCAAAGATGCGGCGCCCGTCGCTGTTTTCAATATCTTCATCAATCACCGCTTCCAGGGTGCGCTTGGCCAGAGGCTCCCGGCCCATCATCTTGAATAAAGCCGGGCGGGCGAACAGCTCAAAGTTAAGCATGGCGCTGACCGGATTGCCGGCCAGACCGAAGAGGGGTATCTTCTTAACTTCCCCCCTTTTAGCCACTCCCTTAATCATGCCAAAGGCTAAGGGCCTCCCCGGCTTCTGCCGCACCCGCCAGAAGACGATTTCACCTTCTTTGGCCAGGACGTCCCTGACAATATCGTAATCGCCAAAAGAGACGCCGCCGGAGGTTACCAGCATATCGGCGTCCAGCCCGAGGTGGAGCTTGGCCACCAGTGAATCTTCAATATCGGCGGCTATGCCCAATATCTTGGGGACGCCCCCGTAGCGCAGAACCAGCGCCGCCACGCTGTAGGTGTTGCTGTTGTATATCTTGCCTTCCGGCAGCGGCTTGGCGATGTCCACCACCTCATCGCCGGTGGCCAGAACAGCCACCACCGGACGGCGGATAACCTTCACCGCGCTCAAGCCCAGCGAAGCCAGAACCCCGACCTCAGCCGGCCTGATTACCGTCCCTTTACTCAACACCAGCGAGCCAGCGGTGATATCCTCGCCCGCCCGCCGGACTTCCAGCCCGGGGACTGCCTCGGTCAGGATGGCTACTTCCGATGAGTTTCCCTTTCGCTCCGACTCATCGGTATCCTCAAACCTGACCACGCCGTCGGCGCCCTTGGGTAGCGGCGCCCCGGTCATAATCCGCACCGCCGCCCCCTTCTTTACCTCGGAGGGAAAGATAGAACCGGCGGTGACAATGCCGATAACGCGCAGAGTACGGGGCGACTTTCGGCTGGCGCCGACGGTATCGGCCGACCTGACGGCATAGCCGTCCATAGCCGAATTGTCCAGCGGGGGAATATTGATGGTGGAAGATACGTCCTCGGCCATGACCTGCCCCAGACAGCTCAGGATTGGGCTTTCTTCCACCTCAAGAACGCTTATGTTCTCCAGGATTTTCCCCAGGGCCTGCTCAACGCTTATCACTTTATCCCCTTCGCCAACTGCTTTGCCCTCTCCAGGTCAGCCTCGGTATTAACATTGAAAAAGCTCAAGTGTTCGGGGTCGAAGCGGTCAATCTCCTCCGCCTCTACATACCTGACCTTAACCAGACCAAAAAGCGGGCTGAGCCTCCGCTCGCCCCGCTCAAGCAGCCCTTCTACAGGAGCCAGGCAGTTCTTTGAGTAGACGGCGTGAAGCGGCTCCACCAACCCGCCTACGCGGGGAACGACGAGGTCAAAGCCGGCTGAAAGCTCCAGCATATAACGCAGCAGGGCTTGATTGAGGAAGGGCATATCACAGGCGACAACAAGGTTATACCACGAGTTTGAGGCGGCTAAGCCGGTACCCAGACCAACCAGGGCGCCCCTACCCGGGTAAGCGTCGGCTACTATCCTGAACCCAGAGCCGCTATCGAACCGGGAAAGGGACTTGCCCCTGGCCGTAACTATAATGATATCGTCACTAAAGGGGCTGATTTGGGATACCACCCGCTGGAGCAAACTCTTGCTGTCAACTGTCTCTAGGGCTTTCTCTCTTCTCCCCAAACGTAAGCCTTTGCCACCAGCAAGAACAATACAAGCTATATCCAAAGTGCATTTCTCGATTCCACCCAACCTCACCCCTGTAACCCTATTATACCACTATAGTCAAAACTCGGGAAGCCCCTATCAGTGGTCTGGCGTC
>DUEC01000030.1 GCA_011176635.1 Dehalococcoidia bacterium
CGGTTGTCTCGTTTCCCACCCACCCTCCCAAAAGAGGCTCCGCCTCTCTTCCTTCCCTTGAGCCGTGTTTCAAAGGTACGGCCTTTGAGGGTGGGTTAGGGTGGGAAATAGGACTTTAAAAACTCTTCTCTTTTATCCCCTTTCCCCAAAGGGCGGCGGGTGGGAATCTTAAAATCCCTCTAAAATCTCCCTTTACCAAAGGGAGAAGCTAACGTCCCCCTTTAAAAAGGGGGAAAGAGGGGGATTTTTACCCTTAAATCAGGTCAGCCCCGGGATTTTAAAGCCCCCGGTCAATTTGCCCAGGCGCTGGGCGGCAAGTTCCTGTGATTTGGCGATGGCTTCACTTACCGCGGTTAGCACCAAGTCCTCCAGCAGTTCGGCGTCATCGGGGTTTATCGCCTCCGGCGCTATTTTTATCGATAGTATTTTCTGCTGGCCGGTGACGGTGACCTTGACCGCGCCTCCGCCGGAAGAGGCTTCAACCGTAGCTTCGGCTAACTCCTCCTGGGCTTTGACTAGCTTGGCCTGAAGCTCCTGGGCCTGGCGTAAGCTAAAACTGTTCACTTCTCCTCCGTGCCGGTAACCTGGGCGCCTATCCTTTTCACTGCTTCTACCAGGTGGTTATCCTCCGGCTCGTGAATGCAGCGCACCTGACAGGCATGCCCCAGGAAGTTGCTTATAATCTCCTTGACCACCTGTTGATTTTCGGCTGTCTCCATCTTCTCCTTGTGGATGGGGTATCTGAAGGCCAGGACTATGGTATCGCCGTCAATGTCCACCGGTTTGACCCCGGCGCTCCTGAGGATAGCAACTGCCGCCGTTCTTTTAACGCTCTCCGGCGCCTGCTCAATAACCTGCTTCCAGTTTAGCCTCAGGCGCTCGATTTCACTGTGGAGCCCCGCTGGGGCGGGAGCGTTCTCCGCCTTGGGCGGCTCTGTCTTCGGTGGCTCTGTCTTGGGCACCTCGGCGGTTTTGGGCTTGGCCTTTTGTGTCTTGGGTGGCGGTGCCTCTTTTGGTGGCGGGGCAGGTTGGTATTGGGGCGGCGTTGCCGGGCTCTCCTTTTCTTCAGCCGGGGCTTGAGCGCAGTCGACCAGGGCCAGCTCCAGGGGTAGGGTGGAGTAGTTATCAAAGCCAATCTCAAGCTGGCCGAAGAGCTTTATTGCCTTGAGTATCTGGGCCAGTGAGGCTTTAGCCGCCAGCTCTTTGAGCTCGGAAAGGTCCTCGGCGGTGAGGTCTACCGCCGCCTCGGAGCCGGTCTTTATCAGCAGCAGTTCCCTTAAGTAGGCCACCAGCTCCCGGTTAAACTGGCGCAGGTCCAGGCCGTCGCTGTTGACGCTGTTTATGGTGGCCACCCCGGCCGAAACATCGTTGTTTACTATGTGCCGGATGAGCTCCTTGGCTCTTTTGTCTCCGGTGATGCCCAGGACGGCTTGAATCTGGTGGAGCTCGACCTCGGTGCCGTAGTAGGTGGTCAATTGTTCCAGCAGGTTTTCGGCGTCCCGCAGGCTGCCGGTGGCGCTCTTGGCAATGAGGCGCAGTCCTTCCGGCTCTATGTGGATGCCTTCGGCATCGCAGATACGGGTCAATTGGCCCACTACGTCCGCCTGAGCAATGCGCCTGAAATCGAAGCGCTGGCATCGGGATAGAATAGTGGGCGGGACCCGGTGGATTTCGGTGGTAGCCAGGATGAAGATAACGTAGGGCGGCGGCTCCTCAAGGGTCTTGAGCAGGGCGTTAGCCGCTTCCTTGGTGAGCATATGCACCTCGTCTATGATGTAGACCTTATGCTTGGCCTGGCTGGGGGCATAGTTGACCTTCTCGCGGAGGTCCCTGATTTCGTCAATGCCCCGGTTGCTGGCGGCGTCAATCTCCATCACGTCTAGGGCCCGGCCCTCGGTTATTGCCTGACACATGTCACAGGCGTTGCACGGCTTGTCCTTGTCCTGGCTCAGGCAGTTGACCGCCTTGGCCAGAATGCGCCCGGTGCTGGTCTTGCCCGTTCCTCTGGGGCCATAGAAAAGATAGGCATGGGAGACGCGGCTGCTCTTGATGGCATTACTTAGGGTCTGTGTTACCTGTTCCTGACCGACTACCTCGGCCAGGGTTTGGGGACGCCACTTGCGATAAAAGACTTGAGATGCCATCTTTACTGCTTCTATTATACCCTATATCGGCTGGTTTCCAAAAGGGTTTTTAAGGGCAAGTAGACGCTGTTTATTAAATAAAAGCCAGCTTTACTAGTTTGAATAACTTCTTCAATGTACCGGCTAGTAAAGCTGGCTAATGAGCTTGCGATACGGCTTTATTATAGTAGCGAGGGTATATCCTTGCCTGCCTCTTCTATCTCTTTGAGCTTGCCCTCGACCTGTTTTTCCCTGCCTTTAGAGGCGTGGATAAACTGGGTGGCTACTTCATAGTATCCTTTTATCTTTTCTATGGAGCCGAGTTCGGATAAGACCAGGGTTACGTCTATGATGCCTTTTTCCCGGGGATAGTCGCCATTCCTTATCACCGCCTCCGGCGCCATATCTCTTAGATATTCTCCCAGGTCTTTAACCAGGTCCATATTCATTTCCCGGTGTGGTGCCGAGACCAGGTATAGCGCTCTGCCTGTCTCCGCCGGATTGCATTTCACTGAGAGCTCGCTCAGGGCTTCGTCCATCGCCTGAATTCCCCGGTGAGTCTCGGTGCTCTTCTTCCTGAAATTCCTGCCCAGGCTGAAGAAGCGGAAGGAGGGCAGCTTTGTCTTGCCATAGCCTATTACCGTCCAGCCTACCAGGCTCTGGATTATGTCCCCGGCATCAACCATCCTGGCCCCGATATGCCGGCGCCTGGTCTCTTCACCGGCGCAGAGCAGGTTGTAGAATGGCTCAACCATTAAGGTGTTAATCTGGGTCAGGTTATTTCTCAGCGAGAAGTCCTTTCTGACAAACCTTTGATTATCGGCCAGAAATACGGCATCAGCAATGGGGTAGAGGGACTTGAGACAGGTGGCGGCGTTGTAAACGGTCCTTTCCTCGGTTTCCTCTTCATGAGAGAAGGGGAGAACAGCCAGGGCGTAAATCGGCTTATCCATGTAGCGCTCTTTCATCATTTGGGTGATTATCGGTAGCGCCCCTGAGCCGGTGCCGCCGGCAACGCCGGCGATGAGTAGGATGGCATCGGTCTCAAAGAAGCGGTGGGCTGTTCTCAAGGCGTCCACCACTTTATCGCCGTCCTCTTTGGCTACCTCCGCTCCCAGCTCGTTTATCTTACCTACGCCGTGACCACCGGTCCGGCGGCCGCCGATAAGAATCCTGTGCTGGTAATCGGGTCTTATGGTCTGTAGTCCGCTTAAATCAGCGGCATCCGTGTTTACCGCGAAGGCACCGGTAATTATCTCCATTCCGCGCTGACTGCGTGCCCTTTTGCTTAGTCGGGCAAATTCATCGGCAATATTGCTGCCGCATTGCCCAAAACCTACAACCACCAATTTCATTTTCTCTCACCTCTATTCAAAAATGCTGTATTATTTTAAGCATAGTTATTTGACAATGTCAACCCTACTTATGGTAAGAGGCTTTTGTCGGCTATATCCCCCTGCTGGCGATGTAGCTGGCGAGGTCAGCCAGGCGGCAGCTGTAGCCCCACTCGTTGTCGTACCAGGCCAGCACCTTGACCATGTTATCGGCGATGACCATGGTAGTGGGGGCATCAACGATGGAGCTGGCCGGGTTGCCCTTGAAGTCCGTGCTCACCAGCTCCTCCGTGCAGTATTCCAGAATACCCTTTAACTCTCCAGCCGCCGTCTTCTCAAAGGCTTGGTTGACCTGTTCTGCGGTGACCTTTTTCTCCAGGTCGGCGACGAGGTCGACCAGGGAGACAATGGCGGTGGGCACCCTGAGGGCTAAGCCATGAAGCCTGCCTTTAAGCTCGGGGATGACCTGGGTTACCGCCCTGGCGGCGCCGGTGGTGGTGGGGACGATGTTCACGGCGGCGGCTCGCGCCCGGCGCAGGTCGCGGTGAAAGGTGTCTAATAACCGCTGGTCGTTGGTATAGGCGTGAATAGTGGTCATCAGCCCTTTCTTCAAGCCGAAGCTCTGGTGCAGTACCTTGACCACGGGGGCGATGCAGTTGGTGGTGCAGGAGGCATTGGATATTATCTTATGCTTGTCCGGCTGGTATTTGTCTTCGTTGACGCCAAGGACGATGGTTATATCCTCGTTTTTGGCCGGAGCCGAGATAATCACCTTCCTGGCGCCGCCTTCGAGGTGAGCGGCCGCCCTGGCGGCATCGGTGAAGAGGCCGGTTGATTCAATGACAATATCCACGCTATAGTTCCGCCAGGGGATTTTAGCCGGCTCGCGCTCCGCCAGCACCTTTATTTCTTTGCCGTCAACCATGATGGAGTCCTCTCCGGCTTTTACCTCTCCGGGATAGCGGCCGTAGGTGCTGTCCCATTTCAGCAGGTGGGCGTTGGTCCTGGTGTCGGTCAGGTCGTTGATGGCGGCTACCTCCAGTTTGCCCTGGTGGTACTGGTTGACCGCCCTTAAAGTTAATCGGCCCACACGCCCGAAGCCATTAATACCGATTTTGGTCATGTCTATACCTCCTCAGCTATTTTCGTTTGGCGCCGACTGCGCTGGAGCATATCAATAAAGGCTTCAACCCTGGTTTTCAGGTGTTGGCTTAAGAAGAAGTCGTCGTTGCCTTCCAGGGTTAGAATGGGTAGTTTTAGGGCTTCCCTGAAGATGATGTCGCCGATTCCGCGGTGGCAGAAAGCCTGGACGTAGTGGATGACCCCGTCAACGCGGCGGCGCTTTAGCTCGGCGGTGATGTCCTTCAGCCGGTCGTATATGGAGTAGGGGTAGGTGTAGTTGGAGTATTGCTCGGCCAGGGAATCTCCCGGCCGGGGCATGGCGAACTGCCGCTGGGTCTCATTGAACACCACCCGGGCACTGTTATCCTCCAGGTATTTATAGAGGTCTTGGCCGTAGACCGAGGGCACGCCGATATAGGCTATTCTCAGCCAGTCCGGGGGATAGGGCGGGCGCTGGCGGCACTGGTCTATTAGTTCTCCCAGCTCCTTTTGGTATCTGCGATAGTCCTGATTGAAGTCGGAGGCGGCTACCAGCCAGAGGTGGTTCTCCCCGCCGCTGACGAGGCCCTCTTTCCAGGTAAGCTCGTCCAGCTTCAGCGCCAGTCGGCGGCAGGGCTCCAGCTCTGTCCTGACCCTGTTGGCCGCCTCCAGGCTGGTATTCAAGGTCTTGGCCAGCGCCTCCAGGGCATCCTGCATTTTCTGTCTATCGGGCTGGTCGGGGTAGGCGAAGGGTATGACCTTTAGCTTTTTAAGCCGGAAGACCTCCATGAGCATGATGGTGTTGGAGCAATCGCCGGTGGTAACGCAGAGAACGGTATCGATTTTATGCTCCAGACATGCCCCGTAGATTCCCTTAATCCAGCTACAGCAGTTCAAGGGGAAACCGGCCCTCTCGGCGATGCTGACCAGCCGCTCCGGGTTGGGGTCGGTGATGAAGATATTATTGAGGTCAACCGGCTGGTAGCCGGCGGCGAGTAATATCTCTATGGGGACGGTGGTGGTAATGCCGATTCTTTTCATTTATCTATTTTTACCAGCTATGTATAGTCTTGAGGTTCGTCGGGAGTCCATACTTTGTGTATGTGATCAAACCTATAGGTAGTAATGGTCGTGTATCTTGACCAGAGACCACGATATTCGATTTCAAACGTTATTTTTGTATCATGCTTTACGGTTTTAAGTTTTTCGAGCCCGACAATATGTTTTATTAGTTGATTTGGGAATAGGGTGTGCGATGCGCTTATAAAAGGTGATTCCCCCGGTTTTTCGATTTGTTTCCACGTGTTATTCTCTTGCACGTACAATGTGGCGGTGTATAATACTTTGGTAGCTGGGATAGGTCCTGTATTAGTAATCTTGAAATGGACGTTAAGTGCATTGGGCCCAGTCGATTCTTGTCCTACGCTTGCTACAGTTACCCATGGTCTGAGCCTATTTCTGATCTCATTTATGCTTGTTAGAAGAATAGCGATTGCTATCAACGCTGCATAAATAGATATAGCAACTGGCAGTTCAATAGTTTCCATTATGAGAAGTATTGTAACTACTACAGTTGCAATACATACTAGAAATATCTGTATGGCAAGAGGGTGTTTTTTGGAGAATTTCTTCATAGTGTCTTATCTCTCACCAATGTTTTGACCTTCCCTGTTATATAACAGCTCGCAGGGCAGGTATCTCTCCTTGCCCCAGGCCGCTTTTAGCATTTTAGTCCCCAGCTTGCTGTCGCTGGCTAGAATTATATGGTAAAAGGGCTGCTTAGAGGGTGAAGCCGGCTTGAAGTCCTCGACATGCTTGTAGCCCAGGCCTTTGAGCCCGCCCTTAAAAAGCTTCACCAGCTGGCGCCTCATTGCCTCGGCGCCTATTTTGCCCTCTAGCCTTTTATGGCTGAGCTCCTCCCAGCGGCGGTTTCCGTAGAGCCTGGTTATCGAGGCCTGGCACTCGGGGCGGGTCAGGTTCCTCAGCAGGGCCATCTCCAGGGGGAAGATTATCAACAGCTCTATCTTATGGCCCCTCCAGTCCCGGCCGTGGGCAGCCAGTTTTTTGATTGTTGACCAGCGCAGTCTCCGGTAGCCCGGGGGGTCGATGAGGGCAAAGCTGGACGCCGAGCGGGGAATGAGGTCGAAGGCTTGCTGGAGGACCTTCTCGCTGGTGCAGTTGCCGCTTATTATCTCTATGTCGGCGGTATGATAGGGGGCTGTCAACTTTTTCAGGTTCTTGGCGTCCCCGTCGTCCCTGACGATGAGTATGTATTTATCGAATTTCCTCTCCGTGCCCAGCGCCCGCAGTGCCGAGTCTTCAATGACGCAGTCGGTGCCCTTGCAGATGCAGTTGCCGCAGCCGGCATATAGCTCCAGGTAGCAACAGCGGTTATCGTCCAGCGCCCTGGTATAGGCTTCAATATATTCGCCGAAGCACTCGAGCTTGTGGCAGACCCACTTTCTAATCTGTTTCGGAATCGTGGCTGATATGCTTAGTTTGCTCATCGGCTACTGCTTTAAATGGCGGAATGCCTGCCTGCCGGCGAATCGGGCTTTTCCCCCCAGCTCCCCCTCAATTTTGAGCAGGCGGTTATACTTGGCGGTGCGCTCGGAACGGCAGGGAGCGCCGGCTTTGATTAGGCCGGTATTTAAAGCTACCGCCAGGTCGGCGATAGTGGTGTCTTCGGTCTCGCCGGAGCGGTGGCTCACCACGGCCGTCCAGCCCGCCTGCTGGGCCATCTTGATGGCGGCGATGGTCTCGGTGAGGGTGCCGACCTGGTTGGGCTTGATGAGAATGGAGTTGGACGCTTTTAGCTTGATGCCCTGGCTTAAGCGGCTGACGTTGGTGACATAGAGGTCGTCGCCGACAAGCTGGGCCTTATTGCCCAAATTCCTGGTCAATAGCTGCCAGCCCTCCCAGTCGTCCTCGGCCATGCCGTCCTCAATGCTGATGATAGGGTAGGCGGCTACCCACTTGACATAATAATCAACCATCTCTTGGCTATCGAGAGATTTGCCTTCTCTGGCCAGGACATATCGCTTGTCCTTGTAAAACTCGCTGGCGGCGGGGTCCAAGGCGATAAAGCAGTCCCGGCCCGGCTTGTAGCCGGCTTTTTCAATAGCGGTGAGGATGGCTTCTACTGCCTGATGATTAGAGGGCAGGGAGGGGGCGAAGCCCCCCTCGTCGCCGACATTGGTATTCAAGCCTTTTTCTTTAAGTACCTTTTTCAGTGAGTGGTAGACCTCGGTGCCCATCTGCAGGGCGTGGCTAAAACTTTTGGCTCCCGCCGGCACCACCATGAACTCCTGAAAATCGGTGGAATCGGCGGCATGCTTGCCGCCGTTCAGGATATTGAACATGGGGACGGGCAGGGTATAAGAGTCTTTACCCAGGTAGCGGTATAGGGGCATATTAAGAGAGTTGGCGGCGGCGTGGGCCACGGCTAAAGATACCCCCACCGTGGCGTTAGCCCCCAGGCGCGACTTGTGGGCAGTGCCGTCAAGCTCGATGAGCTTTTGGTCGATGGCTTTCTGGTCTTCGGCCGGCATCCCTTTTAAGCCTGAGGCGATATCTTTATTGACATTGGCTACCGCTTTGAGCACCCCGCGTCCGCCGAAGCGGGAATTATCACCGTCCCTGAGCTCCACCGCCTCATAGCGGCCGGTGCTGGCTCCGGAGGGCACGGCCGCTTTTCCCTTAGCGCCGTCAGCCAACTCTACCTCGACCTCCAGCGTGGGATTGCCCCTGGAGTCTAGGATTTCCCTGGCATTGACCCTGGCAATAGTTGACACTTTATTCCTTTAACCTTTATGAGACAGCTAAGTCCAGCGCTTTGTCCACTGCCTCGGTAGCGTTTTGCGCCGGAATAATAGACTTGTCCTGCTTATTGTTCCGCGATAGCGACCAGGTATTCAGGCCGATAACGGGAATGCCGCTTTGCAGGGCATGGCTTATCTCGGAGAGGGTGCCATAGCTGCCGCCGATGGCGATAACCGCCTGGGCTGATTTGACCACGGCGATGTTTCTGGCGTAGCCCATATTGGTAACGATGGGAATCTGCACATAGGGGTTGGCTGAGTGGCGGTTGTCCCCGGGCAGGACGCCCACCGTGGTTCCACCCTCCGAGCTAGCGCCCCGGCAGGCCGCCTCCATAATTCCCCCCAGCCCGCCGCAGACCAGGGTAACGCCCCGTTTGGCAAGCTGGCGGCCAACTTCTTCGGCCAGTTTGGCTTCTTTTTTGGTGCAGTTGCCGCCACCAATAACGGCGATGATTGGTTGCTTTTTGGTCATGCGTATATGGATTATAGCAC
>DUEC01000031.1 GCA_011176635.1 Dehalococcoidia bacterium
CGAACATCTTAGCCGCCATCTCGGCGAGCTTCATGGCCAGGCCGGGGACGATACCCAAAAACAAAACGCCCAAGCAGGACAAACCCAGAGCCACCCTCAAAGGAACGGAAGAAGGCACCCTGGTTAGCGAAGCCGGCTCACCCGTCCACATCACCTTGACCACGCGCAGATAATAGTAAGCCGATATCACGCTATTGATGACGGCGATAATCACCAGCCAGAGCAGGTCGTGCTGCACCGCCCCGCTGAAGATATAGAACTTAGCCATAAAGCCAGCGGCGGGGGGCATACCAATCAGGGAGATAAGGCAGAGGGTCAGCGCCAGAGCCAGCAGCGGCGCCCGCCGGCCCATGCCGGCATAGTCCTTAATCAGGTCGCTGTCCACCCTTTTGGAGATGGCGATGATGGCGGTAAAGGCGCCCAGGTTGGTCAGGGCGTAGCTGGCCAGGAAAAAGAGGAGGGTGCTCCTACCGACGACATCGGCGGCGGAGGCAATCCCCACCACAGCCAGCCCCACCATGAGGTAGCCCGCCTGGGCGATGCTGGAGTAACCCAACATGCGCTTGATGTTGGTCTGGGGGAGGGCAATGATATTGCCCAGGGTCATACCGATAGCCGCCAGCACGGCGAAGACCAGACCCCAGTCCAGGCTAAGCCAGGAGGGAAGGCCGAAGGCGGAATAGAAAATGCGCAGGATAACGGCGAAGCCAGCCGCCTTGCTGGCCACCGATAGGTAGGCGGTTATCGGCGTCGGCGCCCCCTCGTAAACATCGGGCACCCACATGTGGAAGGGAACGGCGGCAATCTTAAAGCCGAAGCCGGCTATCATCAAGACCATGCCCAGGATAAGCCCGGGGCTGGACATCACGCCTGAAAGCGACATGCCCTGGATAGACTGGGCAATCTCCCCCAGCTGGGTCTGGCCGGTGAAGCCAAAGACTAGAGCCATGCCGAAGAGCAGCACCGCCGAAGCCACCGCCCCCAGCAACAGATACTTTAACGAGGCTTCGGTTGATTTGGGGTCTTTGAGAAAGCCGACCAGGGCATACAGGGATATACTGGTCAGCTCCAGGGCGATATAGATGGAGATTAGCTCGGAGGTGGCCGCCATCAGCATCATCCCCAGGGCCGACAGCAGCACCAGGGCGTAGTACTCCCCCTGAAAGCGGGAGAGCTTGGAGACATAGTCCGTCGAAGCCAGCATTACCAGGGCGGCGATAACCAGGAACAACAGCTTGAAGAAGACGGCGAAGTTGTCCACCACCAGCATATCGTTGAAGATAAGCTGAGAGCTGCCCCCCCACATGGCTATGGCGAAGCCGGCGGCTACCACCACGCCGATGATGCCGACCACCGCCAGCACCCCCTTGCGCTGGATAAACAGGTCAAGCAGGATGACTACGATGGCCGTAGCCGCCAGAGTCAGCTCCGGTATAATCAGCCCAAAATTCAACATGCTTTAACCACCTAGTAACCCCATTACGGGCGCAATGCCCGCCTTAATGACGTCGGTCAGGACGGCCGGGTAGATGCCGACCCCCATAATCACGGCCACGAAAACAAACATGTATACCCGCTCCAGAATATCGGCGTCCTTAGCCTTGGCGAATTGCTTCAGCGGCTGGCCGTAGAATACCTTTTGCAGCATCCACAGGATATAGCCGGCGGTGATGACGATGCCCAGCACGCCGAGGATAGTATAGACCTGCATCCCGGCGACCACGCTGCTGGAAAAGCTGCCGACAAAGACCAGGAACTCGGCGGCAAAACCGCTGGTGGTGGGCAGCCCCAGAGAAGCCACCCCCGCCACCGAAAAGATAACGACAATAATCGGCATCTGCCGGGCCAGGCCGCCCAGCTTATTTAAATCCCTCTCCCCGGCGTTGTGCATCACCAGACCGGCCATGGCAAAGAGCAGGCCAGTGATAACGCCGTGGCTGAACATCTGCATACCGGCCCCCACCATGCTCACCTGCCCCAGGGCGAATATGCCGAGAAGGACATAGCCCATATGGCTGATGCTGCTGTAAGCAATCAGCCTCTTTAAATCGGTCTGCCTCAAGGTTACCGCCGCCCCGTAGAGAATGCTGACCACGGCCAGTATTATCAGGAGAAGGGCATACTGCTGGGCGACGGCGGGGAAGAAGCTAACGCAGACCCGAATCATGCCGTAGCCGCCCATCTTAAGCAGTGCCCCGGCCAGCACCACGCTCACCGCCGTCGGGGCATCGGTGTGGGCATCGGGCAGCCAGGTGTGCAAGGGGAAGACGGGCAGCTTCACGGCGAAGCCGACCAGGAGCAGGAAGAAGATAGCCGTCGCCGGCATGACCATCTGCACCATGCCTAAGCCCCCCTGGGCTATCTCCACCATGTTTAAACTGCCGGTGGTAAAATACAGGCAGAGGATTCCGGCCAGCATCATGGCGCTGCCGAACAAAGTATAGACCACGTACTTTATCGCCGAGTATTCCCTTCTCCCCGTCCCCCAGATGGAGATTAGGAAATACATGGGGATGACCTCTATCTCCCAGAAGAGGAAGAAGAGAAGCAGGTCAAGGGAGCAGAAAACCCCCAGAATGCTGGTCTCCAGAAGCAGCAGCCAGGCAAAGTACTCACGGGGTCTCAAGTCGACCTTCCAGGAGATTAATACTACCAGAAAGCCGAGGAGAGCCATCAATACCACCAGGGGCAGGCTCAAGCCGTCCACGCCCAGGTGGTAGTTGGCGCCGATGGCCGGAATCCAGGAGAGCGTCTCCTCAAACTGGATGGCGCCTGAGGAGCGGTCGAAGATGGCGAAGAGATAGATAGACAGGGCCAGCGGCACGAAGGTAAAGATAGCCGCCAGGCTCTTTATCTTCTTGGGCGACAGGCGGGGGACAAAGGCAATCAGGATTGCCCCTACCGCCGGCAGGAAGATTATCCAGCTAAGGTAATTAAAGTCCAATCGACCTCTCTCCTATAGACACTCTTTTATCCACCCCTCCCCCGTTTTTAACTTTTGTCCTTTTTCCCACCCGGACCCGCCCAAAAGAGGCTAACGCCTCTCTTAAGACTCTCCGCCCCGCCCAG
>DUEC01000032.1 GCA_011176635.1 Dehalococcoidia bacterium
GAAGTATTACATATCGCCCGCCTGGCCCGGCTGGGTTTAACCGAGGCCGAGGTTGACAGGCTCCGGGAGCAGCTTTCCCACATCCTGGAGAGCTTTGAGGCATTGCAGAAGGTAGATACCAGCGACGTCCCGCCCACCGCCCAGTCCATCCCCCTGCAGAATGTAACCAAGGACGATGAAGTCGCCGATTCCCTGCCTCCGGAACAGATTCTAGCCAACGCCCCCCGCAAGGAAGGGGAATACTTCAGGGTAAAGGCAGTGCTGGAATGATACCGCCGCAGCTGACCATACACGAGGCGCACCGATTACTCAAGGCCAGAAAGCTGTCCTCGGTGGAACTGACCAAAGCCTGCCTGGAGCGCACTAAAGAGTTGGAGCCAAAGCTTAAAGCCCTGGTTACCGTTACCGGGGAGCTGGCCTCAAGCCAGGCCGAGAAGGCCGACCAGCGCCTTGCCGGGGGCAAAGGCCATCCCCTCACCGGTGTTCCGGTGGTAATCAAGGACGTCATTTGCACCAAGGGAGTGCCGACTACCTGCTCGTCAAGGATGCTGGAGAACTTTATCCCCCCCTACGACGCCACCGTGATGGAGAAGCTGAACGCCTGCGGCGCGGTGATTATGGGCAAAGCCAACATGGACGAATTCGCCATGGGCTCCTCCACCGAGCATTCGGCCTTCTTTCCCACCCATAACCCCTGGGACTTAAGCCGCGTCCCCGGCGGCTCAAGCGGAGGCTCGGCGGTGGCGGTAGCCGCCGATGAGGGCATCTACGCCCTGGGTTCGGATACCGGGGGCAGTATACGCCAGCCAGCTGGATTTTGCAGTGTTGTCGGCATGAAACCCACCTACGGCCGGGTGAGCCGCTACGGGCTGGTCGCCTTCGCCAGCTCTCTCGACCAGATAGGTCCCCTGACCAAGGACGTCACCGACTGTGCTATAGTCTTGAATGCCATCGCCGGCTATGACAACCGCGACTCAACCTCAGTGCCAGAGCCTACCCCTGATTATACCCGGTGCTTGACCAGTGACCTCAAAGGGCTTACCCTCGGCGTGCCCAGGGAATACTTCGTGGAGGGGATGCAAGCCGGAGTGAAAACAGCCCTGCAGGCCGCCATCAAGAAACTGGAGGAACTGGGGGCCAAGATAGACTGGGAGGTATCATTGCCCAGCACCCCCTACGCCCTGGCCGCCTACTATATCATCGCCCCCTCGGAGGCCTCGGCTAACCTGGCCCGCTATGACGGGGTGAAGTACGGCTTCTCCTACACCGATACCGACAGCATGTGGGAAGCCATGGAAAAGACCAGGCAGTTCGGCTTTGGCGACGAGGTAAAGCGGCGCATCATGCTCGGCACCTACGCCCTCTCCGCCGGCTACTATGACGCCTACTACCTCAAAGCCCAGAAGGTGCGCACTCTGATAAGGCGGGAGTTCGACCAGGCCTTTACCAAATATGACGCCCTGATAACCCCCACCTCCCCCACCGTCCCCTTCAAGATTGGAGAGAAGCTGGACGACCCGCTCCAGATGTACTTGAGCGATGTCTGCACCCTGCCCATAAACATTGCCGGCGTGCCGGCCATATCCATTCCCGCCGGCTTTGACGACGGACTGCCCATCGGCATGCAGGTAATCGGCAAGCCCTTCGGTGAGGAGGCTATTTTGAAGGTTGCTTATGCTTATGAGCAGGCGACGGAGTGGCACAAGCAGAGGGCGGGTATCTGAAAGGGCGGCTAACAGTGCCCCACTTTTTTGTTGAGTTCCGATTTCACGATTACCCTAAGCGCTATCTAAAAGAGTTGATGCACGAGGTAGCCCGAAAGTTCAGGGTAAGAGGAGCAATAAGACACAGGCCAGTACCCCATATGGCGCTTTTCTATGGTTCCCGAGGAAGGACTGATATCCGGAAAGTCTGTGCTGCAATTGAGAGGGTGGGGGGAAAGTACACGCTTGTACCCTTCAAAATCGACAAGTTTGAGACGCGCAATGGTGAGGAAGGAAAAGTCATAGCTGCTGGTATAACTGCTTCTCCTGAGTTGAAAAAACTGCGCGTGGAACTACGGAAGGAATTGGGCAAGATATGGACTCCTCATCGTTTTGATACTCAACCTAACTTCTGGTTTCACACGGTAATAGCGTTCAAAGACATAGACCGAAAATTTGGCAACATATGGCGCTATATCAATAGCAAGAAGAAACCGTCCATTGACCAGCACCTGGTTAGAATTACTGTGCTGAACCAGAAAAGAAGAATCGAGCGCGAATATGATTTAATATTCAAAAAATGGCTCAGCCGTAGAGAAGCATTGAGCAAACGCCTATATCAAAAGACAGTAAACAGGCTTAGAGAACTGCTTGGCCAACCACCAGAACAAAGGTTATCGTCATGGCAAAGGTTTATCAACTGGGTACAGGGTTTGTGGGGTAAAAAATGTATATACCTTATTGGAGATACCCATTTCGACCATGCCAACATCATAAAATACGGTAAAAGACCTTTTGCTAACGTGCGGGTAATGAATAGAGTTCTAGTTAAGAACTGGAATAATACAGTCGGTCCCAAAGACACCGTTTATTTCCTCGGCGACTGGGCCTTCGGACGGCGACATAAGCCTGCAAAGTACTGGGTTAGGAGGCTTAATGGGCACATTGTATCCATAAAAGGAAGCCATGATAAGGGGAAAATTCGAAAGAGTATGAGACTTCATTATGGTGGGGATAGATTTCTCCTTATACATAATCCGGATGAAAAGCGTGCGAATTGGAACGGTTGGACAATCCACGGACATAAGCATAATAACAATATGAGAGATTATCCTTTCATCAATGGCAAGAGAAAAACAATTAATGTTGGTGTTGAATTAACAAACTATAGGCCTGTTAGCCTTGATTATTTGCTATCTCTAGATATAGACTCTATAAGAAGAATGGAAACCATAAGTAGTAAGCCTGAAAGATGGTGAAGTAAGGAAAGTCCAAGAGGGGCTTCACCCTTTTGGGCGGGCTGGGTGGGAAGCAAGACGCTAAGGAGAACAAAAGTGGAAATCAACTGTTTGGTCTGCGGCAAAAACATTGAGATACCCGAATTTATCGACACCAATAACTACGACGGTCAGATAAACTGCCCGTCGTGCCAATCGCTACTGCAGGTCAAACTGGTCGGGGCTAAACTAAGAAAATACGAGGTGGTGGCCAGCAAGTCCGCCAGCCCAGCGCCAGCCGAGAGCAAACCCAGCCGGCCCAGCGGCGGGGAGGCGGTGGACGTGGAAAGCGTCGCCAAATATAATCCGCTAAGAGACTTCCTGGGCGGTTACAGGGCCAGCCAGCTGCACCTGCCCTTCAAGCAAATTGAAGGCATTATCGGCTCTAAGCTGGAAACAGCCGCCTATACCTTTGAATCATGGTGGGAAAACGATAGGAGCCACCCCCAGGCTATTGCCTGGCTAGACTCCGGATGGGAAGTGGACGATGTTGACCTCCAGAAACGAGGGGTCGTCCTCAAACGGGTCAAATAACCTCAAAGTCAACTGCTACTCCGGCCAAAGCTACGCCGAAAGGCCCAGGTCCTTTAGCTGGCAGGGCGGGGAATACCAGGTGGCAAAGATTTTAAAGGAGTGGCGCCAGCCGGGGGAAAAATACTTCCGGGTCAGGACCGGGGATAACAAACTCTTCCAACTCTGCTATAATGAGTCCCAAGACCAGTGGTCGCTAACCGAGCTGATAAGGAGTTAGCCATGTTAAAAGATATTCTAAAGATACTTGAAAACGATGCCAGGACCACCGCCAAGCAGATAGCCTCAATGACCGGCAAATCCGCCGACGAGGTGACCAAGCTCATCAAGAAGGCGGAGAAAGAGCAGACCATCATCAAATACAAGACCATAGTCAACTGGGAAAAGGTCGGCGATGAGCAGGTGGGGGCGCTAATCGAGGTCAGGATTGCCCCCCAGAGGGACGTCGGCTTTGACGCCATCGCCGAGCGCATCTACCGCTTCCCCCAGGCGCGCTCGGTCTACCTGCTCTCCGGCACCTACGACCTGCTGGTACTGGTCGCCGGCAAGACCATGCACGAGGTAGCTGGATTCGTCTCCCAGAAGCTGGCCCCCATCGAAGGGGTGCAGGGGACGGTTACCCACTTCATGCTTAAAAGATATAAGGAAGACGGCGAGATTCTGGGCGGAGAAGAAGGGACCAAGCGCCAGCCGGTAATACTCTAGGAGAGTTTTATGTCAATAAGGACGCGAAGCCTGACCTCACAGCGGGCCAACCAGCTTTCCCCCTCGGGGATAAGGAAGTTCTTTGACCTGCTCGCCTCCATGGAAGGGGTAATCTCGCTGGGCGTTGGCGAGCCCGACTTCGCCACCCCCTGGCATATCCGCGAGGCGGCTATATACTCGTTGGAGAAGGGGTATACCATGTATACCTCAAACCTGGGCATGCCCGAACTGCGCCAGGAGCTGGCGCGCTACCTTAAAGATAGCTACGGGCTGGACTACGACCCCGATAGCGAGCTTTTGATTACCGTTGGCGTCAGCGAGGGGCTGGACCTGACGATGAGGGCCGTCATCGACCCCGGCGATGAGGTCATCATGCCCGACCCCTGCTATGTTTCCTACAACTCCTGCGTGACTCTGGCCGGGGGCGAACCGGTTATGGTGCCCACCAACCAGAAGAACAACTTTGAGGTCAGCGCCGCCGATATCGAGGCGCAGGTCACCGATAAGACCAAGGCTATCCTCATCGGTTATCCGGCCAACCCCACCGGGGCGGTGATGCCCAGAGACAAACTGGCAAGAATAGCCGAGGTCGCCGATAAACACAAATTATTGGTAGTCTCCGACGAGATCTACGCCAAGCTGGTCTACGGCGTGGAGCACACCTGCTTTGCCACCCTGCCCCGGATGAAGGCGAGCACCGTCCTGCTCGGCGGCTTCTCCAAGGCTTATGCCATGACCGGCTGGCGCATCGGCTATGTCGCCGCCAACAAAGAGCTCATCGCCGCCATGACCAAGATTCACCAGTACACCATAATGTCGGCCCCGACCATGGGCCAGGTCGCCGCCATCGAGGCGCTGAAATCGGGCGAGGACAGCAGTCAGGAAATGGTCGACGACTATAATCGGCGGCGGCGCTTTATGGTCAAGGGCCTAAATAAGATTGGCCTGCCCTACTTTGAGCCCAAGGGGGCATTCTACGCTTTTCCATCAATCAAAGCTACCGGCATGACCTCGGAGGAATTCGCCGAGAAGCTGCTCATGGAGGAAAAGGTAGCCGTTGTTCCCGGCTCTGCTTTCGGGCAGTGCGGTGAGGGCTATATCCGCTGTTGCTACGCCACCTCCCTGGCCGAGATTGAGGAGGCGCTGGTGAGGGTGGGGCGGTTTGTGGCTAAGTATAAGAAGTAGGCTTCTTTTCCCACCCAATACCCACCCTATAGAGGTGTGGCCTCTATAAGACTATTCATTTATGATATAATAGAGATGAAATAATCCGCGTTAGGGGAGGTGCCTTCGTATGGCGACCAAATGTTCTGAGTCTCCCGATGGAAAACACAAATGGAAGCATGATACGACGTTAGCTGGAACACCATACAGAAAGTGCAAGCTGTGTGGGTACACACAATATCTTCGAATGAACTTGGCGACCGGACGCAAGAGCTGGCAGCCGTGAACGAACAGCAAAGGGGGTTAACAAAGTGCCAAAGACAAAAATAGGGAGAGAAAGCACGAAAGGTGTAGGACGCGGTTACGGAAGGAATCCCTTGAAGAGTCCAAAAGTAGGGGGCCCGGGGACTAAAAAAGTGCCTCGTAGAGCTTGAGCGGGCACTCAGAAACCATAGTATGAAGCTCTATTAGAGTGGGGGAAATGTGGGTATAGAAGTTAACATTAACGATGAAAAACTGAAAGAGCTACAGCGTAAACTCAAAGACCTTAAAGGAGAAAAACGCATCCCACTATCAGATTTGTTACCCGATGATTTCATCCGGAAATATACGGACTTCCAAACGCTCCCAGCCATGCTCGATGCAAGCGGTATCGAAAATGAAGAGCACATCGGTAGTGAGGAGTTCTCTAAATTCGTTGCGACTCACTCTCGTTTCAGCAGTTGGGAGGAGATGCTGAACACAGCTGGGCCTGAATATGTTAAACGGCAGCTAGAATTATAGACCTCCAAGACAAAGTAGCGTCCAAGAGGGGCTTAAAGCCCCTCTTTTTTATGCCTTTATGGTATTGACATTAACTTTCTTAGTAGTATAATTAAAGTAAGGCTATATGCCAGCGAACCTCTTTATTCTTTGGTCAGGACTGCTTTGTTGGACGCAACAAACCACTTCTGATTGAAGGATAAACAGCTTCCACGCCAGGTATGTAGCCTTTTTTTATCCCCTATCCCAACCCAACCTTCCTCCTAGCCTCAGCCAGGACCTTCTCCGCCGTGGGGCGGGCGCGGGCGGCGCTATCGGCCAAGATGGAGTCGATGTGGGTGGGGTCGGCGGTCAGCTCCCTATAGCGTTCCTGGAGGGGGCGCAAGCCTTCAATGACCACCTCGGCCAAAGCCTCCTTGAAATCGCTGTAGCCCTTGCCCTCGAACTGCGCCTCTATATCCTTCTGACTGCGCCGGCTAAACAGGTGGTAGATGGTCAAAAGGTTAAAGATGCCGGGGCGGGAAGAGTCAAAACGTATCTCGCGCTGAGAATCGGTGGTTGCCCGCATTATCTTGGCGCGGATGGCATCGGGGGGGTCGAGGAGGTCGATAGCGTGGCCCGATGCGGTCTCGCTCTTGCTCATCTTCTTGGTCGGGTCGTCTAAGCCCATGATGCGGGCGCCGACATCGGGTATAAGCGGCTCCGGCAGGACGAAGGTCTCTCCATAGATACTGTTGAAGCGCTGGGCCGCATCTCTGGCCAACTCCACGTGCTGTTTCTGGTCTTCACCCACCGGCACGACATCGGTATTGTAGAGCAGGATATCGGCCGCCATCAGGGCCGGGTAATCGAAGAGCCCAACGCTCACCTGCTCCCTATGTTTGGCCGATTTCTCCTTGAACTGGGTCATGCGCTGCATCCAGCCCATGGGGATGAAGCAGTTGAGAATCCAGGCCAGCTCACTGTGGGCGCTGATGTGGGACTGTATGAAAAGGATAGAGCGCTTGGGGTCGATGCCGGCCGCCAGCAGCAGGCCGGTGACCTCGCGGCTCCTGGCTTTAAGTTCTTTGGGGTCCTGCTGAATGGTGATGGCATGAAGGTCGACGATGCAGTAGACGCAGTCATAGTCGTCCTGAAGCTTGACATAGTTCTGCATCGCCCCCAGGTAGTTGCCAATCATGAGGGAGCCCGTGGGTTGAATGCCGGAAAAAACGCGCTTTCTCATCTAGTCTCCTCAAGAGCCCAGTTTAGC
>DUEC01000033.1 GCA_011176635.1 Dehalococcoidia bacterium
GGATTGCAGATTCAGGGCACCGCTAGCTCCCCGCCTAGCACGACCTCAACAAAATGCTAATCCGTGCCCGCCGCTTTGTCAAGGGATAGTTTTTCCACCCCGCCCCAATTTTATCTATACCCACCCGCCACCCTTTCAAGGAAACCTCTCCCCCTTTGGAAAAGGGGGATTAAGGGGGATTTACCCTGTAGGGCGGGTATTGGGTGGGAAATAAGACAATCGGGGTGGGGTGGGGAAAAGAAAAGCCCCGAGTTTTACCCCGGGGCTTTTCTTCACGATAAAGTCTGTTTGCACTACTTTGGCATGGGCTTGCCCAGAACGGCTTCGAAAAGCTCCTCGTCCATGGGGTGCCCCTCGGCAATCATCTGGCGGTACTTGATAAAGTCGATGGTGTCCTTGCCGGTTATCTTCTTGGTATTGAAGGCGCCGAAGCCCAGGAAGGCTTCGCCGGTCATATTGACCGCCAGCCAGTAACGGTGGTCGTTCTTGTTCATATCCCAGAAGAATTTCTTCTTCTCCCGGACGCCGATGATTGACTTCATCAGGCAACCTTCGAAGAGATTGGTGAAGGTCCAGAGTATCTTGTTGACTTCGTTATCGAGGGGGGTTAAGTCTACCTCCAGTGACTTGACCAGCTCACGGGCTTTCTTACCCGCTTCGCCGGTAAGGAACTCGCCGTAGGCAATCTCGCCGTCCTTCACCCAGCTGTCGGTGACGACCTGCGGGTTGCGGATGAACTTGTCGCCCTGTTTGAGCACCGGCACCACCTTGCTCAGGTAGTTCTTGCGGTGCATCTTGTAGGCGCTCCACATCTCGCAGGATATGCAGTTCCACATGGCGTCTTCTATGGTGAGGGCCCAGGGCAGGAAGTCCGAAGAGCCGCCCACCGGCGCCGAGCCGTGCCTGGGGCCGGCCTGCCCGAAGATAGCCAGGTCGGAGGCTACGGCTATGTCGCAGGCGCCGCCGATTTCCTGGCCGCCGGCGACGCTCATGCCGTTTATCCGCCGAATAACCGGTTTCTGGCACATCAGGATGGAATCGACCATGCCGTTGAAGAGGTCCATGTACTGGCCGTATTCCGTCGGCTTGGTTGAGTAGTATTCCGAATACTCCTTGGTGTTGCCGCCGGTGCAGAAAGCGTTATGGCCAGCACCGGTGAAGACCACCGCCACCACGGCGCGGTTCATCTGCGCCCGGTGGAAACCAGCGATAACGCCCTTGACCATCTCGGTGGTGTAGGAGTTGTACTGGGCGGGGTTGTTAAGGGTAACCCAGGCGCTATAAAGCCCCTCCACCGGTTTGCCGCTGGGGTCGATTATCGGTTTTTCCTCATACATGGTGCACGGCGGCTCGGTGCCGAAATGCTCCATACCCCAAATATTGTGGTCTTTAACACCGCCTTCTCTTGGTACCCAGTCTAAAGACATTTATAAATACCTCCTCTTTGCTTTAAATTTTAGAAATCGGGAGTCAGTACTAGTCTTTTGGTCAGCCCGCCCTTATGGGCCTCTTCATAAGCTTGCTTGATGGTGCTCATCGGTCTGGTCTCGATAAAGGGCTCTATCTTTATCTTGCCCGCCAGGACCATCTTCAGGACCTCGGGGTAGTACTTGGGCAGACAACCCCAGGAGCCCAGGATATCGGCGTCAAAGGCCATCAAGCGGGAAAGGGCGTACTCGTTCTTCTGCATGCCGAAGCCGCAGATTAACAGCTTGCCGATGAAGGAAAGCAGCTCCAGGCCGATTGCCTGACCCTCGGCGGTGCCCGTCCACTCAAAAATCTTCCAGCCGAAGTTTCCCGGCACGCCCTTCTCCTTGCAATAGGCGCGGAACTCGTCCCTGATGTCCCTGGGGCTCTTGTCCACCGAGCTGATGACATGGCTGGCGCCGTATTCCAATGCCCTCTTGAGCTTTTCCGGGTTGCGGGCGATGCCGATTACCTCTTTGGCGCCCAGCGCCGCACAAATCTGGGTGGCATAGACACCAAGACCGCCGGTAGCCCCGATGATAATGGTCAAATCGCCGGCCTTCACCTCGGCCCTCATTGCCGCCTGATAGGGCGAGGTTACGGCATCGGCAATCACGGCGAAATGGGAAAGGGGCATCCCCTTCTTATCCGGAATCAGACACAGGTCCTGGGCGGGAACGACGATATGGCTGGAATTACCGCCGTAGATATCCATGCTGTTCCCCGGCATCTTCTGCGCCAGGCAGCGGTTGCCCCTGCCGGCAGCGCAGATGGGGCAATTATTGCAGGGCATCACTGCCGGGATAATTACCTCCTTGCCCAGCCACTTATCGTCGCCGGCTATCACCGTGCCGCTGATTTCATGCCCCAGGGTCAGCGGGGGCTTGTTCACCGTGGGCACGCCGTCGTAAAAATAGCTCAAGTCGGTGTGACAGACACCACAGCCGGCAACCTCAACCAGCACCTCACCAGGCTTTATCTCAGGTGTATCAATGCTGGTCCTCTCCAGCTTGCCCGGCTCCACCATCTGCCAGGTCTCGATTTTTTCAGGTATATTGGCCATATCTTTTATCTCCTCCCTCTAAAATCTATTGATAAATCCGAGGGGCAAAATTAAAGCCCTCTATCTCTCCCGATTATCACCTCCTCGCTAGGAATTTTAATTAACTTAAGAATTTTGGGGGAATCCAACTAGTAAGTTTATCGTCTGAGCCCGCCCCATGTCAATAATAAAGGTTATGGCATAAATCGTTTATACGCCGTGACTCAGACGAGCCACCAGGCGCATAGGCAGCTTCTGCTCCACCATCCTGGCTTGAGTGGCGGCAATATCATAGGGGACGCGGTAGAGGCGGAGCCTCTTGCTTTTGCTGTCGTAGATAACATAGCTGGCGCGGGGGTCGCCGTCGCGGGGCTGGCCCACGGCGCCGGGATTGATAATCAAGCGCTTTCCGCCCAGGACGAGCTCCTCGTTGGGGGAGAAGGGGTGGAAGGAACAGGAGCCGTCCTCGCCGTAGTTGAACACGGCGGGCACGTGGGTATGGGCCACCAGGCAGAACTTTGACTTGAAGTAGGCGAAGTTTTCCCGGGCGCCGCTGATGGAGAGGACATATTCCCAGATAGGCTCCCGGGGACTGCCGTGCACCAAGGTAAAATCTTCCTTATTAATAACCATCGGCAGGCTCTTGATATAGTCCTTGTCCCGCGCCGTCAGCTGACCGGTTGTCCACTCGGAGGCGGCGACGGCATCGGGGTTGAACTCGGTGGTCTCTATCCTGCCCACCGCCGCCAGGTCGTGGTTGCCGGCCACGCAAACGTGGTTGGCCTGGCGCAAAAGCTCAATGCACTCATGTGGGTCCGGGCCGTAGCCGACAATATCGCCCAGGCACCACATCTCCTCCACCTCTCCCCGGCGCTCAATATCTTCCAGCACCGCCATGAAGGCGGTTAGATTGGCATGAATATCGGCAACGATGGCGTAACGCATTTGCAAACACTAATATACCAGCTTTTTCACCGGCTGGCTAGAGGTTAAAGCTAAACCGGGACCTCCAGGGTTACCGTCGTCCCCTTGCCCGGCGCCGACTCTATCTTTAAACTGCCCCCGATGAGCTGGGCCCGCTCCTGCATTCCGGCCAGGCCCAGTTTGCCGGCAACGGTCAGGTCGTCCACCCTTTCCGGCAGCTCAAAGCCCTTGCCCTCGTCTCTGACCGTCAGGGCGGTTTTGCCATCGCCGAATTCTAGGGTGAGCCCGGCCTTTGATGCCCCGGAGTGCTTGCCCACGTTCCTCAAAGCCTCCTGGGCGATACGGAAGAGCACCAGCTCTACCTCGGGGGAAAAGCGGCGCACCGAGCCCAGCACCTTCATATTCACGGCTATGCCGAAGTGGGCGGTCAGGTCAGAGGTCAGCCACTCCAGCGCCGGCAGCAGGCCCAGGTCGTCCAGCACCGATGGCCTCAAGTCCTGGCTGAAGCGGTGCACCCCCTCCAGTATCTTGTTGGTCTGTTTTCTTAGCTCCTCCAGAAGTTTTGTATCCTGGGGCGACAATTTATCGGCGGCAGTGACCAGCTTGTCCACCTGGCGCAGGAGAATCACCAAATCCTGAGCGGTGTCGTCGTGGAGCTCCCGGGCGATGCGCTTACGCTCGTCCTCCTGGGCGCGGGTAATCTCCCGCAGATAGTGGCGCAGGTTCTCCTCGGCGTTCTTCCTTTCGGTGACGTCCCCCAGGGTCTCTATGGCCCCGATTACCTCTCCGCGGCTGTCTTTGAGAGGGCTGGCCGTAAAATGGAGCCACCGCCCCTCCTTACCCAGGGCCGGAAACCAGTCTTCGGCTTCATAGGCGCCGCCAATCAGCCTGGATTTCTGGTACTTGCCTTTATAGTGCTCGGCTATCTTACCGGCCGGGGCTTTATCCACTATCAAGTCGGCCATAACCGGTCTCTTTTCCGGGTAAAAAGCCCGCCACTGCCCGTCCGTGCCGATTATATCCTTCTTTTTGATAATCGAAAGGGATTCCAGGGCGGTGTTCCAGTGGGTGACGATATGCTGTTTGTTGATTACGAATGCCGGTATAGAAGAGCCGTCGATAATCTTGGTGAGCATTGCCTCGGCGCGCTTGCGCCGGGTGATATCCTGGCGGTGCCAGTGGAACCACAGGTTGATGATGCCGCCGATTATGATAGTCCCCCCGGTCTCAAACAAGGCATCGGGCGGGCTTGTGGAGATTAAGAAAGCCCGGGGCAGCATAATAACGAGGGCAACCGCCAGGCTGGCCAGCCCCGCCTTGAGCCCGAAGATAAAGCCGACGTAGGTTATCGGCAGCAGGAAGAAGACCCGCTCCACGGCATGCCGGGTCAAGCCCAGGGAGGAAAGGAGGGAAGCTGAATCGGTACCCAGTATCTGCTGGGGGTAGTGCAGGACCACGCCCAGGGCGAACATGGCCAGCACCAGCCAGAAATGACGATTAGCTATAACCTTTGACATCCGACCTTCAAACACCCCCGGGTCAGGGCAGGTCTTCCAGGGTGAGCCAGCCCTTTCTTAACGCGTATAATACCGCCTCGGTGCGTGAAGCGACCCCCAGCTTGCTGAAGATGTTCCCCAGGTGTACCTGGACGGTACGGGGACTGAGGAAGAGCTGCTGGGCGATATCCTTGTTGCTTATGCCGGTGGCGGCTAACTTCAATACCTCCATCTCGCGCTGGCTGAGAGGTTCAATTGCCTCCACCTCACTGCGGCCGGGGGCTACCAGACGGTCTACCACCCGACGGGCGACCACCGGGTGAAGCACCGACTCGCCGGCATACACCGCCCTGATGGCGTCAATCAGCTCGTGCACCCGCACGCCTTTCAGCAAATAGCCAGCCGCCCCCGCCTCCAGAAGGGCAAAAATGTACTGGTCATAATCATAGGCGGTGAGTATCAGCACGGCTATGGATGGGGCAGCCGCCTTTATCTGTTTAGTCGCTTCCACGCCGTTGAGTTTAGGCATGGCGATGTCCATCACCACCACGTCCGGCTTCAGCTCTTTAGCCAGCCTGACCGCTTCCTCCCCGTCGCCGGCTTCACCAACGACCTCCATGTCCGGCTCGCGCTGCACGAACTCGCGGGTGCCCTCCCGCACCATCACGTGGTCCTCGGCCAGCAAAACCTTTATCTTAGCCATGAAACTATAAAAGAATGCCTTCCAAGGCAATTATAAACCTCCTTACCCTCCACTTCAACAGGCGGAACGATAGTAGAAAATGCTTAGTCAATAAGCCTATAAATTAAGCCTTTTCCGCAGTCTAAAATAAGCCCTATACCCGATGGCAACTTTCGGGCACTATAGTATGCTTGAAGAGGATGAAGGGTTGACTAGGCTGACAAGAAAGGAGGCAAGAGAATGAAGACGAGGACTGACAAGGGAAAGGTTGTAGCCGGACCAATCATAGGGGAAGAGGTCATAGCCGTAGCTCCGGAGCAAATCCGAGACCGTCTCCAGTGGGGCAAGGCTCTCTTCCAGGCCGGACATTACCAGGAGGCCCTGAAAGAATTTGAGACCGTCTTAAGGACGGCTCCGGGAAGCATTGAGACCAGGGTCTGGATGCGAAAGGTAAAGGAGGAGCTGGCTGCTCCCAAGGTTGAAGTAGCTGAAGGGGAAGAGGCTCCGGTTACCGAAGCGGTTAAAGCCAAGGAGTGTGTCTGGATGAAGCTTGGCGTGGTCTCCCATCGCATCTGCACCAGTAACTATGACTGCCTAACCTGCGAGTTTGACCAGACGATGCAGGAGCAGATGGCCAGGGGGGAAACCCCGGAACTTGATGCCGCCCTGGAGAGATTTAAAGAGCTACCGGGCAACCAGAGAGTCTGCCGCTACGCCCTAAAGGGTGACATTGCTTACCGGCTCTGCACCCGCCTCTTCCAGTGCGCAACCTGCGAGTTCGGGCAAAACATGGAGGATGCTCTCCAGCGGAAGCTGGCTAAGCTAGCCGCCCGAAGGAATGCCCTGCGCAAAAAGGAAGCCACGGCGTAGTTAAAGCTTCTGGCGAGTGCTACAGCAAGAAAAAGGGTAGGCGTTGTAAAAGGCGCCTGCCCTTTTATATTATCCACCCCCTAGGTTTTTCTTCCCACCCAGCCCGCCCTAATGAGTTCCACTCCTTAATTTGGGGTGCCTCCGCCCCCCCGTTTTTAATCTATGGTTTTTCTGTCCCACCCTAACCCGCTCTCATAGGCTTTGCCTCTAAAACTCTATTACCCCACCCCCTTTAGAGGGGGAAGTTATCCCTTTCTCCCCACCCCACAAAAAGGAGAGTAAAGAGAGGTCTAACCTCTTTTGGGCGGGCTGGGTGGGAAGACAGACACAGGTCAAAAACGGGGAGGGGTGGGGAACATAGCCCCCTTCTCCCCCCTCTTAGCGGTTCTCTATCCTCCCAC
>DUEC01000034.1 GCA_011176635.1 Dehalococcoidia bacterium
AAGGGAGCATTATGCACCAGGCAATGCTCTATGAAAAACTACCTAACTCCAGGGTAAGGTGCGGCACCTGCCAGTGGCGCTGCAATATAGCCCCGGGCAAGTTCGGCGTCTGCCGCGTCTACCAGAACCGCGAAGGCGCCCTCTACAGCCTCAACTACGCCAAGGTGTCTTCCGTAGCCGCCGACCCCATCGAAAAGAAGCCCCTGTTCCACTTCTTCCCCGGCAGCCTGGCTTTCTCCGTCGGGGGGTGGGGCTGCAACTTCCACTGCCAGGACTGCCAGAACTGGGAGATTGCCTGCCCGGCGGTGAAAGAGCCCTGGCTCGGCTCCCAGGAAATCTCCCCGCAGGCAGCCATAGAACTGGCCGTACGCTACCGCTGCCAGGGCATCGCCTGGACCTACAACGAACCCAGCATCTGGTTTGAATACACCCTTGACTCGGCCAAGCTGGCCAAGGAGAACAACCTCTACACCGTCTACGTGACCAACGGCTTTCTCACCCCTGAGGCGCTGGATATCATCGGGCCCTACCTCGATGCCTGGCGGGTCGATATCAAGGGCTTCAGCGACGCCCTCTACCAGAAGCTGGCCAGGGTAAGCCGCTGGCGGGGAATACTGGAGGTCGCCAAGCGGGCCAAGGACAAGTGGAATATGCATATTGAGGTCGTCACCAACATCATACCCACCATGAACGACGACGACCAGCAGCTTGAGGGCATCGCCGGCTGGATAAGCCAGGAGCTGGGCGAATTGACGCCCTGGCACGTCACCCGCTTTTACCCCCACCACCACATGACCCACCTGCCCCCGACCCCCATAGCCACCCTGGAGCATGCCTGCGAGGTCGGGAAAAAGGCGGGGCTCAAATTCGTCTATGCCGGCAACGTCCCCGGACACAGCAGTGAAAGCACTATCTGCTATAACTGCGGTAATACTATCGTGCACCGGCTCGGCTACCAGGCTCAGGTAGTCGGTCTGGACGGCTCGAATTGCCGCTTCTGCGGGGCGGAGCTTAACTTCAGGACCGCCGAGAGGAGGGCGTGATGATAAGGAAGCCAGTTGTCGCCGGGCAATTCTATCCGGCAACAGCCTCGGAGCTTAAGGCTATGATTGAGAGGATGGTCAAAGAAGATGCCATCGGGCTGGTCTCGCCCCATGCTGGCTATGTCTACTCCGGAGCGGTAACGGCCGCCGTTATCTCCAGAATCAAGCTCAAGGACACCTTTATCATCATGGGGCCCAACCACACCGGCAGCGGTAAGCCTTTAAGCATCATGACCGAAGGCACCTGGAAAACGCCTTTGGGAAAGGTGGAAACCGACTCGGAGTTGGCCAAGAAGATTCTAGCCACCTCCAAGCACCTCAAAGAGGACAAGGTCGCCCACCTCTACGAGCATTCCATCGAGGTCCAACTGCCCTTTTTGCAGTATTTCAAGCCCGATTTTAAGCTGGTCCCCATCGTCTTCGGCCATGCCAGCGGCACCGTCTATAAAGAAATCGGCAAAGAGATAGCCAAGGCGGTCAAGAAACTGCGCCGAGAGGTGGTAATCATCGCCTCCAGCGACATGACCCACTACGAGCCACAGGAGTCGGCGCAGGCGAAGGACAGCCAGGCTATAGAGGCCATACTGAACCTGGACGAAGACGAACTGCTAAAGCGGGTCAGCCAACTCGGCATCACCATGTGCGGCTACGCCCCGGCGGTAAGCCTTATCGTCGCCGCCAAGGAACTGGGCGCCACCGGCACCGAGCTGGTCAAATACCAGACCAGCGGCGATACCACCGGCGATTACTCGGCCGTGGTGGGCTACGCCGGTATTATAATAAAAGGCGGGGGCAGATAAAGATGCACCCGCTGGTGGCCCTGGCCAAGAAGACGGTGGAGGGCTTTATCAGGGAGGGCAAAGCCATCCCGCCGCCAGAGCTTACCCCTGAGATGAAGGAGAAGGCGGGCGTCTTCGTTTCCATTCATAAGCTCAGCGAGCTGAGGGGCTGCATCGGCACCTTTGAGCCGCAAAGGGCTAACGTGGCTGAGGAGGTCATGGCCAATGCCATTGCTTCAGCGACCAGAGACCCCCGCTTTTCCCCCATCACCGCCGACGAGCTTGAAGAGCTTGAATACAGCGTAGACGTCCTGACCAGGCCTGAGCCGGTGAAGGGCCATGAGGAGTTGGACCATAAGAGGTACGGGGTTATCGTTGAGCGTGGAACGAGAAAGGGCCTGCTCCTGCCCGACCTTGAGGGAGTGGACTCGGTGGACTATCAGATTGAAATCTGCCGGCAGAAGGCGGGGATAATGCCCGATGAGCCGGTGAAGCTATACAGATTTGAGGTGAGGAGGTATAAGTGAGAGGGGTATAGACATGGAAACACCCGGACCTGATGCCAAAAAGAAGGAGGCGGAGGGGAGAAGGGGGCAAAAACTTAGATTGTTGTTAGATAAGCTTCACGGCGAGGACCATGAATTCTACGGTAAGCTTATACAACTCCTAACCGAGCGTTGTCAAGTGACAATTTTGGAGAAGAAACCCTTAAATTTGGAACTATTAACCGAGAACGATGCCTTGCTGCTTATAGCCCCCAACAAGTCGTGGGAGGAAGCCGAGGTCGAATCAGTGCGAAGATATGTGGAAAGTCACGGCGGTATCCTCGTTGCCCTGACCATAGAGGGCCGAAAGCCAGAACGCTTAAACCAACTGCTTGAACCCTTCGGGCTTTCGCTTATCAAAGACAGGGTGAGTGGCAAGGATTTTTATAAGGGAAGCCTTGGGGACTCGCCTTTGCTTGAAGGTGTACCCTCACTCGCCGCAGGTCTGGTCTGGGGATATGCAAGTATACAAATAGCCACCTCAAACCAAGCCGAAGTGTTATTGCAACACAAAGATGCGATTCTGGGACTAAAACGGCCTCTGGGTAAAGGAGCAGCCTATCTGTTCTCTTGCTTACCTGTCTTTGGCAAGAAGCAGCTAGACCAAGCAGGTAATAGAATATTTCTTGACAACCTATTAAAGTCACTGGCGACACCAGCAATGACAGCAACCCTAGAGGCTATTGCTAAGGATGAAGCTCTGGCAGCACTGGCTATTGCTAAAGATGAGGCTCGGGCAGAGGCTACTGCCAGTGATAAAGCTTTGGCGACACAAAAAATTGTCGGCTTTATTCTTACTGGATATTCTCGGGATTTGTTTTTTACATCAGACACGATGATTGTAGCTAAAAAAAGCAGTATGCCTATGTTCACGGGTTGGGCTCTTGGTGGCTATATTGGTGGCTTTATTGCAGACTCCGCATACAAGGGCTTGAAAGGTATAAAACTCAGCGAGCTATCGCCCGATAAAATACTAAGGGACAACAAGCGTAATTTTGCAATACGCTATGATGAAATTGACAAAATTGAGATACGCCGAAAAGCATTCCCGTTTGGGCTTGTGCAAATCACCATCAATACCAGCACCGACAAACATGTTTTCGATTGGGGTTTAGGATTAGCGCGTGACTTGAAGAAACATACCAGTTTCTTAGTCCCCCTTCTATCCGATAAGCTTTCTATTGCCGATTAGCGCGCTGTAAAAAGGTTTAAAATATTAAGAGGGTGAGGTAGATAAAATGGTGGACTTATTTGAACACCAGTTTCAGCAGCAGAAAAACCGGGAAGCGCCGCTGGCGGCCAGGATGAGACCGGGCGCCCTGCACGAGTTCGTGGGGCAGGAGCACCTGGTAGGCGAAGGGCACGTTTTAAGAAAGGCTATCGAAGCCGGCAAGGTGCCCTCCATTATCCTCTGGGGCCCGACCGGTAGCGGCAAGACCACCATGGCCTATATCATCGCCAATACCACCCAGTCCCACTTCAGCCCGGTAAGCGCCGTCAGCGCCGGCGTGGCCGACCTGCGCCGCATCATTGAAGAGGCAAAAGAACGCCGCAAGCTCTATAAACAGACGACCATACTCTTCATCGACGAGATTCACCGCTTCAACAAATCGCAGCAGGACGCCGTCCTGCCCTTCGTCGAGGACGGGACTATCACCCTCATCGGCGCCACCACCGAAAACCCGTCGTTTGAGGTTATCACTCCCCTGCTCTCCCGCTGCCAGGTACTCGCCCTCAACCCCCTCACCGAGGATGAAATCCAGGTTATCATCATGAGGGCCTTAAAGGACGAACTGAAAGGGCTGGGCAAGCTGAATGTTGAGCTGGACGAAGACGCCATGCTCCGCCTCATTATGATGTCCAACAAGGACGCCCGGGTCGCCCTCAATGCCCTGGAGATAGCCACCGCCACCACCCCGCCCGATGCCGAGGGAAAACGCCGTATCTCATTAAACACCATCGAGGACGCCATCCAGCACCGGGCCCTGCCCTACGACAAGACAGGAGAGCTTCACTACGACATCATCTCCGCCCTGCACAAGTCGCTAAGAAGCTCGGACCCGGATGCCTCCCTTTACTGGCTGGCCAGGATGCTGGAGGCGGGGGAAAGCCCCCTCTACATCGCCCGCCGGCTGGTCCGCTTCGCCTCAGAGGATATCGGCATGGCCGACCCCCAGGCGCTGGTGATAGCCATGTCCGCCCAGCAGGCCGTCCACTTCGTCGGCATGCCCGAGGGCAACCTGGCCCTGGCCGAGGCAGCCGTCTACCTGGCTACCGCCCCCAAAAGCAACTCGCTCTATCAGGCTTACTCCGAAGTCCAGGAGAAAATTAAGCAAGGCCCCGACGAGCCGGTGCCGCTCCACCTGCGCAACCCGGTGACGCCGCTGATGAAAAAGATGGACTACGGCAAGGGCTATAAGTATGACCACGACTACCCCGGCCACTTTAGCGGGCAGCAGAACCTGCCCGACTCCCTTAAGGGCAAGCGTTTCTATAACCCCAGCGACCAGGGATATGAAAAGCAGGTCGCCGAGCGGCTAAAAACCTGGTGGGAGAGCATCAGCCAGGCCAAAAAGGCTAAAAAGAGAAAGAAGAAGACTTGAGCCGAGTGCACACCACCATTCCCGGCCGCGATATCTCGCTGGAAGCAGTCTGGCATTTCCCTGAGGGCACTGGCCCCTTCCCGGCGGTTATCGTCTGCCACCCTCACCCCCTCTACGGGGGGAATATGTCCAGTAACGTTGTCTTTGCTATCTGCCAGGCGCTGGCCCAAAAATCGATTGCCGCCCTCAGGTTCAACTTCCGGGGGGTAGGCAAGAGCGGCGGCGAGTTCGGGGAGGGCATCGCTGAGCAGGAAGACGTTAAGGCAGCGCTGGACTTCGTTGCCTCTACCGCCAATATCGACCAGAAGAGAAAAGGCTTAGCCGGCTATTCTTTTGGCGCCAGTGTCGCCCTGCCCGTTGCCGTCCAGGACGAGCGGGTGAGCATGCTGGCGCTGGTCTCGCCGGCGCTATCCGAGGATGGCTGGGAGGAGCTGAAAAGCTATACCCGGCCCAAGTTCGTCATTGCCGGCGATAACGATTTCGTTATACCGCGGGCGCAGTTGGCAAAGCTTGCCGGGGATAGCCCTGAGCAGTATCAGGTTATAGCCGGGGCCGACCACTTCTGGGGAGGATACGAAGAAGAGGTGGCCGACAAAGTAAGCCGGTTCTTCGCCGAAGGCTTTGGGGTAAATAAGGTAAAAAAGCTACAATAGAGAATAGAAATAGCAGCTAAACTACAGAAGTCTCTAGTTCCCTCTCAATAAGGTCTAGTCTAAAATCAAATACCAACTGAATTGGCTCTTCTGGATTATTATTTTCGTTGTAGCTATCAACATCCATTTTTAGCTGCCGACAATCACCCACAATCTGCTGCCTGCGCTGCTGGAACGCAAGCTCCATGTGTTCTCGGCTGGCAGTTTTAATATCATCCCACATAACTAATTGTTCCCCATTGCGGTTCATCCTTGCAGCGTGTTTTGCCCTTATCCTCCGACCTTGAGGGTCTACTACATACTCTCCGCGCATTGCGCGCGACAGCTCTTCCGCACACAGTCCAACAACAGCAGACCTTTGTGGTGCCCAGAGCCCTTGCCTTATTGCCCAACTAGCCATTTCTCGTGTTGTTGCTGGCCATATTTCGCCAGCGTCCACATATCGATTGACTATACGCTGCAGTTGTTCATAGTAACCTAGTAACATTTTGTCCTCCTAAATAAAGATGCAGATCAACGAACACCCCAACCATCAGTCAAAGCTACACTCGTAATGATGTGCCGTATCTTAACTAACATTTCACGGTTCTGAGAATAATTAATTTCTTTCCGATAATGAAGTTGTCCCACAACTATCCCAGAATGCACATTAATTCTATTAGCGAAACTCATGATTTTTTTCTTTGAATATAATGGTCGGGTACGAGCTATAAAATCATCCAGTTCAGCTCGCGGAACAAGAAAGTCGGAGGCGAACTTATCAGCCCTGAGCTCATATGCAGGTCTATTTTTAACGGGTTTAGTTTGTTCCTCTAGTAAATTCGTATCCAAAGCAAAATTACTATTTCGTTTACCATCCTCATTCTTGACATGGGCAAGTTCATGCATCAATGTGTACCAAAACCAATCAATACGGTCATACCTCAGAGATAGAACTACAACAGGGGAATCATCCAGCCAAAAGGTAGCACCATCTATTTTTGATTGTGGTAATGGTTCTATAACAAGGAAGCGAACGCCGCATTCTGATAAAATCTCTGGTATTCTTCTTATTTCTTCCGGATCGGGTAATAGCATCTTTAATTGCCTAAGCGCGTTATTGAAACGAGTTTGAGAAAAAGTTGACACGGAAACGCCATTAGCAAGATGGCTTGCCCTGTGAAGCAAAGCGTTTTGTTCCTGAGTTAAGTGATTATATGGCGTAGCTTTTCTAGCGACATATGGGGAAAAATAGATTTCTTTGTTAATGTCAGCCAGTTTGAAAAAATCACATACATTTCTCTCAAGAACACCAATATTGTTAGAAGATTCAAGCCATTTACGCCTAATCATGGCCCGTATCGGAGCTTTCGTATACAGTGCAGCACGTCTAGCTACATGCTCCTGCTCCGATTCACCCCGAGACAGACGATAAACTGATTCGAGATTCATCCATAACTGTCCACTAGTGCCAAAGGCTCCCCCCAGACCTTTTGCGGTTTCAGGAGTAATCCCTCGCTTCGCTGCGATTAATTCATTCACCAAACGTGTGGGACGACCGAGAATCTCCGCTAAATCATCCTGAGTCCAGCCTCTAGCTTCAAGCTCCTCTTTAATAAACTCACCAGGCGGAAACACTTCGGCAAATTTCCTGTCCCTCATTTTCCCTCCTTTTGCTATATTACTAATGATAATCTTCTATACCGACTACTTTGATAACTGTACCTCGCGGGTTATCTTTTTTTAAAAGTTCCAATATAAGGCGAAATTGGTCATTAAGCCGCATTGAGTGCTGGTGACTTCTTTTTCCCCCAAGCTTCTCAAAGCGTAGAGATTTTAATTTGTAGAAATCTCTTTCATCTGGTGCCGCTCTTATCGTCTGCATTCTCTTACGATATGCCTTAACAACTGGGGGCGGTCTACCTCCTGTAAATTTCGGGGCAACCTCCAATCGGTCAAGGTCATCGTCACCAAATATCACGTCCATTTCTATTACTATAAAACACAAGTCTAGATTTGTCAAGTGTCTTTTTTACAATATGTGTAAAAATGTAATAATCTAATGACAAAAGCCTGTACGGTTATGTATAGCATGGATACGAACAAGTTGAGTATTGAACACTGATTAACCCGCCTTGACACACAATCCGCCACTCCGCTATACTGGTAAGACCGGCGCGGGGTGGAGCAGTGGAAGCTCGTCGGGCTCATAACCCGAAGGTCGCTGGTTCGAATCCAGCCCCCGCTACCAATGAAATTTAGGGGCGCTAGCGGCAAAAAGCTGGCGCTTTTTATTCCGGTCAGCTTGGCAAAGGACTCTTTTCGTATTATCATAGAAAAGAACTGAACGAAGGGAAACACGATTTTATGCCACGCAAAAGACCGCCAGTATTCTATCCTGCCCTGCTCGTCATAGACATGCAGAACAGCTTCTGTATGCCTGGAGGTTCCTACGAGGAGTACGGAGACTCTATTGGAGCTGACAGCGAGGCTTACCGGAAGATTATACCCAATATTGCGCGGGTGATAGCCGCCTGCCGTGAACTAAAAATACCCATTTTCTATACCCAGCAGGTTAGAGAGGCATCGGGCTTAGACCTTTACACGCGGCTGCACCGGATTATACCCAACAGAAGAGCGGAATTTCTCAAGATACCTTCATGCGTGCGGGGAACCTGGGACGCCGAGATACTCGATGAACTCCGACCCGCCGAGGGGGACCACGTAGTCGTTAAAAGGCGGGACTCCTCCTTCCAGGACACCGAACTCGACCCGTGGCTGAGGAGCGCCTACGTCGATACGCTTATAATTACTGGCGTGGACACCGGAATCTGTGTGGACAATACCTTAATGGACGGTTTCAACCTGGGTTACGACATAATACTGGTAGAAGATGCCACTGCATCTTCCTGGCCGGAGCTAAGTAAGGCTACCCTGATTAAGGTGAAAGGCTCGTACGGCTGGGTTCTGAAAACAGATAAACTTATCAAGATGCTGCACACCTATAAATCTAGAGGCGGAGCTTTTAAATTCCCGATATAGCCTGCCCCCGCTACCAAAAAATGAGGCAAGCCCTGTTTGGCTTGCCTTTAGTTTTGTAGGAGCACCCGATATAAGCGACAGAATGGAGAAACCCTAACCAAAATGAATGTTTTTCGTTATATTAATAAATAGGGTATTATAAAAGCAGTTGGAGGTAACTAAAGATGAAGAAGACATTTCTGTATGTATTAACGGCAGTATTAACCTTGAGCCTAGTGGCTTGTGCCCAACCAGTAGCCGGCGAGGTGATACAATCAGATAAGGAGCGGGAGACTTCACCAGATGTCAGTGGAGCCGATCTGGCAACGCTGGTCGAGGGAAACAGCGCTTTCGCCTTTAATCTGTATCAGGCACTCAGAGGAGAGGAGGGTAACCTCTTCTATTCGCCCCACAGCCTCTCACTGGCGCTGGCTATGACATACGCCGGTGCCCGTGGTGAAACGGAGCAGCAGATGGCTGATACTCTCGGCTTTATTCTCCCCCAGAACCAGCTGCACCCGGCATTTAACAGCCTGGACCTTGAACTTGCTCGCCGTGGTGAAGGTGCTCAGGGCAATGATGGCGAGGGCTTCCGGCTTAACATCGTTAATGCCATCTGGGGGCAGAAGGACTATGAGTTCCTGTCCGAGTTCCTTGACCTCCTGGCTGAGAACTACGGTGCCGGCTTAAGAGTCCTTGATTTCATCAGTCAACCTGAACAGTCCCGCATCACCATTAACAACTGGGTCAGCGACCAGACAGAAGGTCGGATTGAAGACCTGATTCCACAGGGCCTCATTGACGCGCTGACCCGCCTTGTCCTGACCAACGCCATTTACTTCAACGCCTCATGGCAGTATCCCTTCCCAGAGGATATGACCGAAAATGGCCCATTCTTCTTGCTTGACGGAGGTGAAGTCACCGTGCCAATGATGAGGCAAGCGGAGTCGTTCGGCTATGCCGAGGGCAGTGGATATCAGGCTGTAGAACTGCTATACGATGGTGGCGAGCTATCAATGGTGATTTTGCTTCCTCAGGCTGGAGATTTTGAGGCATTTGAAGAGTCGCTGGATGCACAGCAGGTAGCTGAGATTATCGGAAACCTAGAGCTCAGGCAAGTCGCCCTGGCAATGCCGAAATTCGAGTTTGAATCGGAATTCAGCCTGGGGCAGACCCTGTCAGCAATGGGGATGCCAATTGCCTTCTCTAGTGCTGCCGATTTCTCGGGGATGACCGGCAACCGCGAACTGTTCATCGCCGAGGTCGTTCACAAGGCATTTGTCTCTGTTGATGAAGCCGGCACCGAGGCAGCAGCTGCCTCTGCAGTAGTGATGCCACTGTCTATACCACCGGAGACACCCGTTGAGGTAACCATTGACCGCCCCTTCATCTTCCTGATTCAAGATATAGAGACGGGCGCCATCCTATTTGTTGGGCGGGTGGTAAACCCAAGCGCTTAACCTATCCCCGACCGCCTTGGGGAAGATCGCAGGTTCGAATCCTGCCCCCGCTACCAATTGAATTTTAGAGCATCGCTCAAAAAGCGGTGCTTTTTGTTTTTGGATACAGGGGGTAATGGTGTGCTATATCATTGCTTGACCAATTGGATTATAATTGTACCATATACAAAATCTAGTGCCCGAAATAGCAAAAGGGGGCAAATGACAGCGAAATTATTAACTAGACAAAAAAATGAATGACATTGCCGGAATAATGATTTCAAAAGTATTTGAGGTTTCTAATGTAATCAATACAGACATTAAAGCTGAAGAGCCTGAATTAACCGCTACGCAATATTTTCTTTTTGAGTTAGTTGCTACGTAATCCTCAAATTGTTCAACCTTCTTACCTTGCGAAAGCCACTCTGAATCGAAGCAGCCTTTCAGTGAAGAAAAGTCATCTTCACAAATGCTGGGTCGTGCCCAATTGATTGATAGTATATGGATTACACGGCCCTTTCATTTAAGCTCATCCTTCTTCGGACTACTACTTGGAGAGACATTTGCCCATTGTGAACTTACCTCGGAGAAAGCGGAGAGTTTCCTTCGGAAAAACTCCATATACTCATTCAACTTTGTTTCGGACACTGCTTCAAAGCGTAATGTTAACATCGGTAGGTTTGAAGAGGCGCGAACGAGCCCCCAACCTTCGTCAAAATTCACTCTCGCACCGTCTAAATCGAATACATTATATCCGTCAGACTTGAACTCTTGAACCAACTTGTTTACGATATTAAACTTGTCTTCGTCTGAACAATCAACTCGTATCTCCGGGGTGGCATAGTAATGAGGAATACTAGCTATGACTTCTGATAACGCGTTGTCATGCCGCGATAGGGTTTCCAACAAGCGCAAAGCTGAGTACAACGAATCATCGAAGCCATAGTAGCGGTCTGCAAAAAACAAATGTCCTGACATTTCACCCCCAAGAGGAGCACTGACCTCTTTGCACTTCTGTTTGATGAAGTTGTTTCCTGTCCTCCACATCACTGGCACTCCACCCATCCTCTCAATTTCCTCCGCCAAAGCTTGCGAACACTTTACGTCAAAGACAATCTTCGCTCCCGGTTGGTGCTGCAGAATCTCTCGGCTCCAGATAATCAATAGTTGATCAGCCCAAACGGTATTCCCCAGTTCATCAGTTACCCCTAGCCTGTCTCCATCCCCATCGAATGAAAGGCCAAAATCAGCTTTGTTTTCCCTTACTCTTTCTGCCAGGTCTCTCCTACCTTCCACAATTGTTGGATCGGGGAAGTGATGCGGGAAAGAAGGATCGATATCACAGTAGAGTTCTACTACATTACAACCTGTCCTACGTAGAAGATTCGGAACAAAGGCTCCGGCTGTTCCATTGCCACAGTCCACTATGACCTTCAAGGGCTTGAATATTTTTGAGCGGGAAAGCATATCTTGGAAATAGGCTTCGACCACTTGCTCCTCTTGATAAAATCCTCGGCCCTTATCAAATGCGGCGTCTTCTATTATCTGCCTTATTTCTTGGACCTCTTCCCCAGAAATAGTATAGCTGTAACCTCTTGCCAACTTGAAACCGTTCCACTCAGGTGGATTGTGAGACCCCGTGATCATTACTGCTCCTTCAATCTGGAGGTAGTACTGCGCCCAGTAGACAATGGGGGTTAAGACCATACCGAGCTCGATCACATTACAGCCAGTTGATAAGAGTCCCTCAACTACTGGCTCATTAAAAGATTTTGAAGAAGGTCGGCTATCGTAACCTACTATGACCTTATCTATGCCTCGCTTCCTTAGAAAAGTCCCGTAAGCCTTAGCAACAAGTGCTACAGAATCTACGTCCAGTTCGCCCTCCCTTATTCGGCCACGAATGTCAGCAGGTCGAAATATGCTGGGATTAACTTTCATCCTCGGGGCTCCTCATGCTCTACATTTTGCCCTAATTTCCCATATAGGGGCCTAGTTTCAACATTCCCCACCCCCAACTCTTGACAAGTCCTACATTATACCGTATGCCTATTTTTTTCAAATAGTGTACCAGAGATCCTATGGAAATCTTTCATTTCCAATTGTGGCTATCCGTATTACCAAGTTATTAATTATACAAAACTTCCGCATTTATTTCACCCGACGTATGATACCAAAAACAAATCGGCGGCAGATTCCAATGGTATAGCCATCATATTTTGCCTACTGTGGGATGTCAAGATGCTTTCCTGAATCGAGCGTGGCTAAAGGTGGTCTAACAATAGTCAGGAGTGTGCAATGGAATTCGGCATATCATACAGATCGCCCTCTAACTTATCAAGCAGAACCATAAACAAAGATCCTCTATCCGGTCCTGAAACAATTCGAATACAGCCCAGAAAAAAGTGGCCCTGGCAATGCCGAAATTCGAGTTTGAATCGGAATTTAGCCTGGGGGAGACCCTGTCAGCAATGGGGATGCCAATTGCCTTCTCTAGTGCTGCCGATTTCTCGGGGATGACGGGTAACCGCGACCTGTTTATAGCCAAGGTTGTTCACAAGGCGTTTGTCTCCGTCGATGAGGCCGGCACCGAGGCGGCCGCCGCCAGCGCGGTGATAATGGAGCTGACAGCGATGCCGGAGCCACCCGTCGAGGTAACCATTGACCGCCCCTTCATCTTCCTGATTCACGACATCGAGACGGGCGCCATCCTGTTCGTCGGGCGGGTGGTAGACCCTAGCTAAACACCGGCGAAGGCTTTTCCTGGAAGGGATGCGTCCGCAGAATCAGCGAGAAAAGGAAGGGATAGTTCGCCTTCAGGTGCTCAACGTAGTCCAGCCACTCGCTGGCCAGATGGTCATACATCCTCTGGATATCACCGGAAAGATGCTCCAGGTCCTTATCAGGAAGGCCACTGAGTGACGCTCTGGCCTCAAGCTCCTCGTCAAGATGGGTAACCGCCCAGAGCAAATCGGTGAAACGGTCGTGCTCAAGCAGATTGGGGTTTTCCAGCAGGGTCAGTAGAAAGACCCGTTTCTGGGCCAGAAAGGCCTTTAGCTCGTCCAGGTCTACCTGGCGGCAATCAAGCTCAACATTAAGGTTATAGGCATAGGCAGCCGCCCGCCGAAAATCTTTCTTCGTCCACTCAGAGCTAACATTCATCTGCCCGGCGATTTCTGACCTGTTATCAAAGTATTTAAAGAAGACATTGAGCAGGTGATTGCCCACCTCGGAGAAGAAAGCGCCCACCACCATGTTGAGCTTCTGCAGTTTAGCTTGCTTGTCCCGGCGGGCCAGGACGCGCTCAATGATGAGCACCACCAGCAGGACCTCAAGAGGCAGGAAGGCGAGGTCGCCGACCATATAGATGAAGATATGGTGGACATCGCCGAAGATGAGGTAGTGGACAAAGTAGGCGATTCCGGAGAGCGCCAGAAAGGCCAGCGCCAGATAAACGATAAAAGAGAAACGCTTAAACATTTTAGTTGCTCCTACAAGAGATTAGCCGCTAATACCAATATAACATATTTCGGTTAACCGCCGACACCAGCTTTTTTTGCTCTAAACCCTCCCAATGTGATATAAATACGGGAACGCGTCCTTGGCGGATACTCCCGCCATTTTTTTAAGGTTCATTGGTTAACTAGCTGGAAAGCTGTAACGTGCATGGAAATCTTAAGGCAAATCGAATACCAGCCGGCGCCAGTGGCGGGCGGCTATACCGACCGCCTGCTCAAGGTTGACTTAAGTAAAAAGGAAGTCGCCATCCAGGAGCTAGCGCCCGATTTCAAAGACAAGTACATCGGGGGGCGGGGCTATGCCCTCAAAATTATCTGGGACGGCACCAGCCGCCAGACCCGCTACGACAGCCCGGAGAATATCCTAGTCATGGCCAGCGGGCCGCTGGGCAACGAGCCCGCCTTCCCCGGTACGGGCAAGTTCATCGTGGGCACCATCTCTCCCCTGACCGATACCTTCATCGATTCCAATGTCGGCGGGCACTTCGGGCCGCTCTTAAAGCTGGCCGGTTTTGACGCCCTGGCTGTCTCCGGCATATCCCAGGAAGAGGTAGTAATCATGGTCGACGGCGACCAGAAGACCATTACTATCGCCGCCGCGCCCGTCTATGACAAGGAGACCGATGAGGGCGCCCTCGCCTTCGGCCAGAGGCTTCTTAAAGACCTTGGCGGCGGCCAGTACAGCGACTGCCTGGCGGCGGTCAGCACCGGAAAAGGGGCGGTCAACACCCGCTTCGGGGTGACCCACAGCCTCTACTTTGACCGCCGGCGCCAGCGCATCCGCTCCAAACAGGCGGGGCGGGGCGGCACCGGCACCGTCATGCGGGCCAAGGGGCTAAGGAGCATCGTGGTGCGCTCCAGCCTGTCCAAGGTAGACGGCAACAACGCCGTAGATAAGAAAGGGGTGCGGGAGGCGGGGCGCCGGCTAAAAGAAGTCATCTCCAAAGCCGACCCCGCACAGCTCCACCTATCGGCCTGGGGGACTCCGGTCCTCTCCGAGTATATGGATAAATTCCACATCTTCCCCATCAATAACTACCAGTACGGGCAGAGCCCCCATTCGGCCAGGCTCTTCGCCCATGTCTTCCTGGAGAAGTACTTTACCCCCAGGATACCCGACGGCTGTTACTACGGCTGTAACCTCGCCTGCGCCAAGGGCGCCGAGGACGTCGAGCTGACGCGGGGGCCCCGGGCGGGGCGGAGGGTCGGCATCGACGGGCCGGAGTACGAAACGGTGGGCGCCGTCGCCTGCATGGGCATCTTCGACCCCCATTTCGTCATGGAATACAACTGGTACTGCGATGAATACGGGCTGGATACCATCTCCACCGGGGTGACCATCGGCTTCTTCATGGAGTGCTTCCAGCGCGGCTATTTAAGCGTTGAGGACACCGGTTACGAGCTTAACTTCGGCGACATAGCGGCCGCCGATAGGTTACTGCACGAAACCGCCAGCGGCAAAGGCTTTGGCAAAATTATCGGCCAGGGCTCAGCCCGGGGTAAGCAGTGGGTCGCCGAGAGATACGCCGCCCGAAACAACGTCTCAAAAGATGCCGTCATCGCCGAGCTTAATAAATTCGCCATGGAGGTCAAGGGGCTCGAGTTCTCCATGTACATCACCAAAGAGTCGCTGGCCCAGCAGGGCGGCTACGGCTTCGCCCTCAAAGGGCCGCAGCACGACGAGGCATGGCTGATTTTCATCGACCAGGTCTACCAGGAACTGCCCACCCTGGAGGACAAGGCGGAGGCGCTTAAGTGGTTCCCCCTGATTCGCACCTGGTTCAACGCCACCGGGCTCTGCAAGCTCCACTGGATTGACGTGCGCAACCCGGAGGCGGCCAATACCAGCGAGCCGGCCAAGAACCTGCCCACCCTGGCCCACTACACCCATTACCTCAACGCGACCACGGGGAGCCAGAAAAGCCTCCAGGACATGCTGGACGATTCGGAGAGGCTGTATATCCTGCAGAAGCTTATCAATCTGCGCCAGGGAAAAGGCAGGCGGGAAAGCGACCAGCCCCCCTTAAGGGCGATGGGCCCCGCCTTCTTTAACGAATACCAGTTCCGGGCTGAGTACTACGACCAATGGTTGCGCAAAAACCTGGGCGATGGTAAGCTGCCATCCAGCCCGGAGGGGCGGCATAAACTGCTCATCGAGAAAAGGATTGAAGCCTATCAGCGGCTCTGCGACCTCGTCTACGAGAAGAAGGGCTTTACCGCGGAGGGGATACCCCGCCGGGAGACGGTGGAGAGATTCGGCCTCATGGACGAACAGGCTAAAGGGCTGTTGGCAGAAATGGGCCAGTGATTTAGCCAGATGATAGCCTTAATTGAGTTCCTGGGGATTCAGCGCACCCTCACCAAGACGGATAGCCTGGATATGCCCATCTCGGCCGAGACGAGGGTAAACGACGCCCTGGAGTATGTCAGGGGCCGGTACCCACAGCTCCACCTGGAGGAGAGCATGGTGCTCATCACCGTCAACCAGGAGGTGGCTTCCCCGGACAGGGTTCTAAAGGCCAACGATACTATATCTTTCCTGCCCTTTATCAGCGGGGGCTAAGCGCCGCTTATTCCACGTAGACATGCACCTTTTCTTTGCCTTTTTGCACGTCCACCTCAAGGTCGCTTAAGGCCTCCAGCAGTTCCTCAAGGTCTTCTTCCTTGAGGTTGCGGACATCAAAATCGATGCCCTTTTTCCTGAGGGCTTCGTTTACCTGTTCGGAGGCGTCTTCCGGAATCAAAGAGGTGAATTTCATGCCGGCGCGTATCAGCGTCACCGGAACGCGGACGTTGACCCGCGCTACATCAGCATCATCATCGGCTCCAGGATTGGGCTGTATGACGATACGAAGGTATTTGGCATCGCGCTTGGGACGGGAAGCGCCCCCGCTTTTTGCCCCACCGCCTTCCTCCGAGCCAACTAAAGAGAGCAGGCGCTGGGCCTCATCAACGCTGATTTTCTTCTTGGCCAGCATATCCAGAATCTTTTTCTGACTGTCACTCATTTTCTTACCTCCTTCATCTAAAAGAAACGAGCATCGCCCCGTCGCTCCGCTTCACGGCAACCTCCAGCCCGCGCAGGGCGCAGATGCAGCCGCCGACCATGGGGATGAAGAAGAACACCGGTCTTCCCCAGCCGAAGGGCAACAGCACCAGCGCGGCAACGAGTATCAAGGGGAGTAGGGCGATAACAAAAGCGACCAGAATCAGCCATACCAGAAACATTGGTATCCACAAGACGATGTTACGACCCCGCTTAGAAGATATATCCAGGCGCAAAAGCAAAGGTGGAAAGTTCATTCTGATAACCTCCTGATTGCCTCCTCGGCAGTGATTTCGCCGCGCTCTAACTCGTCGAGCACGCCTTCTTCATCGGGGAAAGCCAGGGTCTCGACGAACTTGAGCTGGTCGGCCAGGCGGTTGAGGCGGTTCTTCACCGTGGGGTAGCTGATGCCGAAGATTCGCTCCATATCCTTTATCGAGCCGTGACAGCGGACAAAAGCCATTATGAACACCTGGTCTTCCGCCGAAAGGCGCGCCAGCGGCGGCAACTCAAACTGGCCCTCAATGGCAATGCCGCTGTCGGCCAAGCGCACCCGCTCAATAAGTATCGGCGCCCCCTGGGTCAGTCTGGTCAGGTCGTGCCATTCCTTGGGCATAGTCGATAACCTCCGTAGACATTAAAATTAAATTTATTAAGGTCTAAATTAAATTTATTAACTATATTATAGCACACTTTTTAAATTTGTCAAGTCCTTTTTCAAAGAACATTAAGAAACATAAAAAACGCAGCCAAAAGGCTGCGTCTCTCTGTCCTCGTCTATATTTTTTAGTGCAGGTATTCGCCAGCGTTGACGGCCAGCGTTTGCCCGGTTATCTTGTCGGCTTCATCAGAGGCAAGAAAGACCACCGCGCTGGCAACGTCTCCCGGCTGCACGCTCTTGTGGATAAGCTGCCCGTTTTCCACCAGTTGCTGGAAAAATTCCTGGGAATAGGTCGCCTGCATCGCCTCGGTCATTATCAGGCCGGGTGCCACCGCATTCACGTTGATGTTGAATTCGCCCAGCGCCGTGGCCAGACCGCGGGTCATGGTGACCACGCTGCCCTTGGAAGCGCTGTAGTGAAGAAAGTGGGGTAAGCCGCTGAAGGCAACGGTCGAAGCAATATTGAGGATTTTACCCCCGCCCTGCTTCTTCATGTAGGGGATAACCGCTTTAGAGCAGAGGAATACGCCCTTAACGTTGACCGCCAGAATCCGGTCCCAGTCCGCCGCCGTCAGCTCTTCCACCGGTTTCTTAAAGTCCTTGTTCTCAATACTGCCAATAATGGCCGCGTTGTTGACCAGAATGTCTATCCTGCCGAAACGGTCGGCGGTCTTTTGGGCCATCTCGGCGGTATCCTTTTCACTGGTAACATCAGTCTTTAGCGCCAGCACCTCCCCACCAATAGCTTCTATCTCTTCGGCGACCGGACTGCAGTCAAGGACATCGCAGACGGTTAGTTTGGCGCCTTCTTCAGCGAAACGCCGGGCAAATACCCGGCCCATACCGCGGGCACTGCCGGTAATGATGGCTACTTTGTTCTCTAACCGCATAATTTTACCCTCCCAATCAAAAGTCTGCCCGAAGTATACTATAAAACAGCCAGCAGTAACCATCCCCCCGCCAAGAATAGAAAAGGCATTCGTGGTATAATCAAACCGTGAAAAAGGACTTGATGGAAATTCTGGCCTGCCCGGTCTGCAAGGGTAAGCTTAAACTAACCGTGGACAAGGAAAAAGGGCAGGAGGTAATCAGCGGCTCTCTTCATTGCCCCCGGTGCCGGGTGAAATACCCCATTACCGACAGCATCCCCCATCTATTGCCGCCAGAGCTACACCGTTAATCAGGGCTATAGACGACGCCGGTCTGGGGGGACTCCCAGACCTCCACGGCGACGATGGAAACCCCGGCCAGCTTGGGCTTTAGCTCCTTATAAATGGTAGTGGCGATATTCTCCGAAGACGGATTCAGCTTATCAAACGGCGGCACATCGTTCAGGCAGGTGTGGTCGAACCTAGATACAACCTCAGCCAGGTGGCCCTTTAGCTCAACGAAGTCATAGGCCAGGCCTATATCGTCCAGGGCGGCGGCTTCTATCCTGAGCACCACCCGAAAGCGGTGGCCGTGAAGTTGCTCACACTTGCCCCGGTAACCCCTCAAAGCATGGGCGGCGTCAAAATGCTGCTCTACCGATATCTGGTACACCCTCCTAGCCGCCCTCCCACTTGAATACTCCCTGGACCTCCTTCACCGCCTTGAGCAGTTCCTTGGCCGTCTTGCCGCTCACCGGGTGCACCACCTTGGGGGCAATCTCACTTAAAGGGACGAGGACAAAGGCCCTCTTGTCCATCCTGGGGTGAGGAATAACCAGCTCCGGGGTCTCGATAACCTGGTCGCCGTAGAGCAGGATGTCTATATCCATGGTGCGCGGGGTATCCGAGGAACCTCCCCAACGGCCCAGCTTGTTCTCGATGCCCTTGGCCAGGGCCAGCAGTGACGATGGGGAAAGATTGGTGTTCACCTGGCAGACCAGGTTGAGAAAGCGGGGCTGTTCGATATTGCCCACCGGCTCGGAATCATATATGGAAGAGACCCTCTCCACCCGCAGCCTCTGCCCCAGAAAAGCCAGCGCCCGGTCCAGGTTAGCCTGGCGGTCTCCCAGATTTGAGCCCAGACCGAGGTAGGCGGTTACCGTTTCATTCTGCAATTTACTTCCTCCGTACGATAACATCGCTCATGCGGCATACCCTCACCATCTGCCTGACATCGTGGACCCGCACCATATCGGCGCCATTAGCGATGCCGATTGCCACGGCGGCGGCGGTTGCCTCCAGGCGCTGGTCGACGGGAAGGTCTAGCGCCTTGCCGATGAAGGACTTGCGGGAAGGGCCGAGCAAGATGGGCCTGCCCAACTCTGCCAGCTCTCCCAGCCGCTGGATTATCTCCAGGTCGTGCCGCCACGTTTTGCCGAAGCCGATGCCAGGGTCAATAATGATGTTCTCCCGGGGCACACCGAAGCTGGCGGCTATTTCCAGACTTCCCTTGAGCGATGATTTTATCTCGGCTATGGGGTCGTCATAGTCGGCGGTATCACGCTTAAGCCCGGCATCATAGCCGCCCTTGTCCCGCTGGTTGCTCATCAAAATCAGGAGAGCGTTCCGCTCGGCGGCCAGCTCAGCGAGACGGGGGTCGTGTTTCAAGCCCCACTGGTCGTTTATCATAACCGCCCCCGCCTGCAGCGCCCTGAGCGCCACCTCCGACTTGTAGGTATCAATGCTCAAAGGGGTAGACAGCTCGCCAGCCAGCCTCTCTATAACCGGAATCACCCGCCGCAGTTCCTCGTCAGCCGATAGCGGCTCGGCCCCGGGGCGGGTGGACTCGCCGCCGATGTCTATAATATCGGCGCCGTCATCGGCTAAGCGTTTCGCCCGGGCGACGGCGGCCTCAACATCGTCACCCACCCCGTCCCCGGAGAAGGAATCGGGGGTGACGTTTAAGACTCCCATGACATAGGTCCGCTCCCCCCAGCGCAGTTCCAACCCCCCACAGCGGGCGGTAGCTAAAGCCGACTGACTCTCCATGCTAAAAACCTACCCATATTCTAACACTCTTTGGCTGGCGTGGCTAGATGGCGAGGTAATTTAGATAAGGGCTTTCTTCAAGCTTTGACCCCACCCTCAAAGGCTTCGCCCTTAACCCCTACCTTCAAGGGGATTTAATAGGGGCACCGACCCCTTTTGGGCGGGCA
>DUEC01000035.1 GCA_011176635.1 Dehalococcoidia bacterium
TATAGAAGCGCATACGGGGCCCCCGAAAAACAGAGTTTTTGGGGGAAGGAGTTTATATGGGCGGGTCAGGGTGGGAAGAAAAACCATCGTTGGCAATAGGGGTAGGGTAAGAAGAGCCAAAATGTATTATAATAGGGTGGAGTGTGATTGATATGAAAATAGCCTTTATCGGCGGCGGCAATATGGGGGAGGCGATGCTGGCGGCTATTCTGGAGGACGGTCTGGCCAAACCAGGGTCTATCCAGGTAGGCGATGTCAGCCCGGCTCGCCTTGAACATCTCCAGCAGAAATACGGCGTGTCGGTCAAGAAGAGCAACCCGGAGGCTATCTCGGGTAAAGACATCGTGGTGCTGGCGGTTAAACCGCAGAACCTGCCTGGGGTCATGGCCGAGCTTAACGGTCGGCTCAAATCCGCTCAGCTGGTAATATCCATTATCGCCGGTGCCAGAATAGATACCTTATCGGGAGGGCTGAAGCACGGCGCTATCGTCCGGGCTATGCCCAATACTCCGGCCCAGATCGGGCAGGGGATGAGCGTCTGGACGGCAACCGCCGGTGTAACCGCCGAGCAAAAAGGGCTGGCCGGGGCTATCCTGGGGTCGATGGGCAGGGAGCTCTATGTTGATGATGAAGGCTACCTTGATATGGCTACAGCGGTCAGCGGCAGCGGCCCCGCCTATTTCTTTTTGATGGTGGAGTCGCTGGTTGATGCCGCCGTTGAGATTGGCCTTCCCCGGGATATGGCCAAGGAGATGGTGCTGCAGACCATGCTCGGCTCGGGCCGCTTTATTCAGGCTTCGGGCGAAGAGCCGGCTGAACTGCGCCGGAAGGTTACCTCTCCCGGCGGCACCACCGCCGAGGCCCTGCTCCGTCTGGAGAAGGGCGAGTTCCCCCGGCTGATTGGCGAGGCGGTCAAGGCGGCTTACGATAGAGCCAGAAAGTTGGGCGGTTAGCCGCCCGTTAAAGCAGAGCGATGAACTGGCTTGATATTGTTATTCTGGTAATAATAGTTATCGCCACCTTCCTGGGGTTGTGGATCGGGCTTATCAGGGCCGCCCTCTTCCTGGTGGGGGTAATCGTCGGCGTATTCCTGGCCGGGCGCTACTATATCCCTCTTTCCCAGCATTTGTCCTTTATTGGCGATGAGGGTATAGCCAGGGTCGTCGCCTTTGCCATCATTCTGGTCGCGGTGATAGTAGTGGCCCTTTTGCTGGCGCTGCTGTTGAAGTGGCTGACTTCGGTGGTGCTCCTGGGCTGGGTCAATCGGCTGGGTGGCGCTGTCTTCGGCCTTTTTCTGGGGACTCTATTCTGCGGCGCCGTTTTAGCCATCTGGGTCAAGTTTTTAGGCAGTGGCGAGACTATTGAAGGGTCGGTCCTGGCGCGGCTCCTGCTGGGCCGCTTCCCCATGGTGCTGGCGCTGCTCCCCGCCGAGTTTGACGCCGTGCGCGATTTCTTCCGGTAAAGTGGTTTTTAAGCTTTACCCTGGAACTTTCTCTTTAAGGCTGAGCTCACCGGCTTGGGGACAAGGTCGGCAATATCGCCGCCCAGGCTGGCTGCCTCCTTAAGCAAGCTGGAGCTTAAGAACTGGTATTCCACCCTTGACATCAGGCAGACGAACTCCAGCTCGGGGTAGAGCTTCTTGGTCATCATGGCCATATCAAATTCCCGCTCAAAGTCGGCGCTCATTCTCAAGCCCCGCACCATAGCCTTGGCTTTTACCTTCTTGGCGAAGTCGACGGTAAGCCCGCTGAAGGGCTGCACCTCAACATTGGGCAGGTGGGCTATGGCCTGACTGATGAGTTCCGCCCTCTCCTGGGTAGAGAACAGAACGGGCTTATTGGGGGTGTCGTAGACGCCGATAATTAGCTTGTCAAAGAGCTTGGCCGCCCTGGTGGCGATATCAAGGTGGCCGTTGGTTACGGGGTCGAAGCTGCCCGGATAGATAGCAATATTCAAGACTTGCCCTCCTTTTGGTATAATGCGATGCAACTATCGCCGTGGCGACGCTCTTTTAGCCGCTGCAGGGGGGCGTATGATGCTTCCAGGGGGAGGCGGGGAGAGTGCGTCACCACTACGATTGACTCAACCCCGACCAGCTTGGAGTTTGCCAGCTGCTGCACCAGGCTGCCTATAGACGAATCGGCATACGGTGGGTCCATCAGTATAATGCTATACTCCTCCTCCAGAAAGGAAATCGCTTTAGCCACGCTACAGCAATAAACATGAGATTTTTCGGTGAGCCTTGTCTTTTTCAGGTTTTCCCTGATTATACTACAACATCGCGGCTCTTGTTCAACAAAGTCGACCCAGCCGGCGCCGCGAGACAGGGCTTCAATGCCCAGGGCGCCGCTGCCGGAGAAGAGGTCGAGCACCTTTGCCCAGTCGCTGGCGGTGGTCTCCAGGATGGAGAAGATTGCCCCCCGCACTAAGTCGGTGGCCGGGCGGGTGCCCGTTCCCTTGGGCGCTTTGAGGTGGTGTCCTTTGGCGGTGCCGGCAATAACTCGCATCATTTTTTTGCTCCTTACTATGATATTAGGTTCTAGAGAAGAGGTCAACACGGGGGCTTTACCCCCTCTCCTTGTAAGGGCGGCGGGTGGGTATGGGAAACAAAACCTAGAAAACCCACAGGGTGAAAATACCTAAGTCAAAACCTGCTTTCCAATGCCCGAAACTCTTGCCCTAAAAAAGTTGAGTATGATATACTGGTAGCCGTCATCGCTAGATAGGGAGGAATATACTTGCTGGCGGACTATGGCTACATCGGCTTACTTCTGGTAGTTGCCATTTTCTTTGCCCTTACCACTATTCTTCTTCCCTTTTCCCTCAGCCTGCCAGCGCGCCTGGTAATCTATTTCCGCCGCTTAAACCAGTATCTGGAGACCCGTTACCCCTTCCTTTCCAAATTCGTTCCCCGTCTTCCCTCGTTCCCCAAGTACATGCAGGTTGTTCCCTATAAGCCCAATCCGGTCAAAAGCTCCACCTTTGAGTGCGGCATGGATACCATAGGCACGGCCTGGGTGCGCTTTAACTTTCGCTATTATTTTTACGCCCTGCTCTTTATTGCCCTTGATATCCTGGTCGTTTTCCTCTACCCCTGGGCGGTTGAGCTTGAGGGGCTGGGGCTTTTCGGCCTTGTTGCCGTGCTGATTTTTATTGGCGTCGTTGTTATCGGCTATATCTATGCCTGGAAGAAGAAGGTCTTGGAATGGAAGTAGACGAGGTCTATTCCAGCCGTAAGCTCGATGAGGCTGAGGGCAAGGCGATAAACGAGCTGATTGCCCGCTCTCAAGAGACTATCCCCGACCCCGACGGCTGGCTGGACGAAGAGCTAAAGCGCAATGTCCTGCTGACCACGGTGGATGCCGTAATCAACTGGGGGCGGCGCTCTTCGATGTGGCCGGTGTTCTGTTTCCCGGCCTGCTGCGCCTTTGAGTTCATGACCACGGCCGCCTCCCGCTTCGATATTTCCCGCTTTGGCATGGAGATTGTCCGCGCCTCGCCGCGCCAGGCCGACCTGATGATTACCGCCGGCACCCTTACCTGGAAGATGGCGCCCCAGGTGAAGAGAATCTACGACCAGATGGCCGAGCCGAAGTGGGTCATCGCCATGGGGGCCTGCGCCATCAGCGGCGGCATTTTCCGTTCCTCTTACAGCGTGGTTCCGGGGTATAACCGCATCATCCCGGTTGATGTCTATGTCCCCGGTTGTCCCCCCCGCCCCGAAGCCCTGCTTCACGGCATAAGAATGTTACATAAAAAGATAGCCAAAATGAGTATTATCTCCGGGGATGGTGAATAGAGGATGACGCTAGCCCTTTCCGGTGAAAAGATAGCCAAGCAAATCGAGAAGCGCTTTCCCGAGGGCGTTATCGAGTCGGGGGCAGACAGCCTGCTGGTCAAGGGCGAATTATTACTGGAGATAGCCGCTTACCTGAAGACCGCCCCCGGGCTTGACTTTGATTACCTGACGGCCATCACCGCCGTTGATTACTACGACTACTTTGAGGTGGTCTACCAGCTGACCTCGCTAAAGCATAACCACGGCCTGGTATTAAAGGCCAGGTGTTATGACCGCGATAACCCCGTCCTGCCCTCGGTGGTCGGTCTTTGGCGGGGCGCCGATTTTCAGGAGAGAGAAATCTACGACCTTATGGGGATTGGCTTTGAGGGGCACCCCAATATGAAGCGCATCGTCCTCTGGGAGGGCTTTGAAGGGCATCCCCTGCGCAAGGATTTTCTGTAGAGAGATTTTTAACAATCTTATATCTTTCCCCACCCACCGCCCTTGAATTAAGAAAGGGGTAGGGGAATAAAAGAGGGGGGTTTTAGAGGTCTTGCTTCCCACCCTAACCCACCCTCAAAGGCTTTGCCCTTAACCTTTTTAAGGGAGGGAATGTAAGAGAGGCTTACCCCCCACCCTTCGGGGAGGGGGAAAAGAGAGTTCAA
>DUEC01000036.1 GCA_011176635.1 Dehalococcoidia bacterium
AGCCCGTCCCCCTTTGGGTAAAGGGGGATTAAGGGGGATTTCCCCTTCTTCTCTTCGCATTTTCCCCCCGCAGGCTATATAATGGGACGGCATGGCCGGGAAAGAAAAAATTCACCAACTAATCAAGGTGGCGCTGGGGGAAGCAGAAGCCGATTTAGCCATAACCAACGGCTCTATAGTCAATGTCTACTCCGGTGAGGTGCTGGCCGGGGACGTCCTCATCAAGGGGGACAGGATAGCCTCTGTAGGCAAAGATACGGGAAATGCTATCGGTCCCAAAACCAGGGTCATTGACGCTAAAGGCAAGACGCTGATACCCGGGCTCATTGACGGCCACACCCATATCGACACCATCTATTCTACCAGCGAGCTGGTGAGGTATGCCATCAAGGGGGGCACCACCACCATTATCACCGAGACGGCCAATATCGGCTGCGCCCTGGGCTACGAAGCGGTTGTTGAGTTCTTAGAGTCCACCCAAGACCAGCCGATAAAGATTTTTGTTACCGCCCCGCCCATGGTCACCATAAGCCCGGTGACCGAAGAACACGCCCTCAGCGTTAGCCAACTGCGCCGGCTGCTGAGAAGGCGGGAGGTTATCGGCCTGGGCGAGCCTTACTGGGGGGAGGTGGTGAATAGCAACCAGAGAGTCCTTGACCTTATCGCCGAGACGATAAGACAGGGCAAGAAGGTCGACGGGCACAGCGCCGGCGCCAGCGGTAAAAAGCTGCAGGCCTATGTTGCCGTCGGCGTCTCTTCCTGCCACGAGCCGATTACCGCCGAAGAAGTCATGGAGAGGCTGAGGCTGGGGCTTTTTGTCTTGATAAGGGAAGGGGAAATAAGGAGGGAGCTGGAGGCCGTTTCCGGCTTGAAAGATGAAGGTGTTGACTTAAGCCGGCTGGCAATATCCACCGATGGCCTGGGGCCGAGGCACCTTATCAACGACGGCTATATGGACTTCGTGGTGCAGAAGGCGATTGATCTCGGCTTTCCCCCGCTCCAGGCGATAGGAATGGCTACGATAAATGTCGCCCGCCGCTTTGCCCTGGATGACGTTATCGGCGGCATCGCCCCGGGCAAGTATGCCGATATTGTTATTATCCCGGACTTGAAGACCATCAGGGCCGAGTATGTTATCTCTAGCGGCCGTCTTGTCGCTAAAGCCGGCGAGCCGCTGGTACTGCCCCGGGAGCACGACTACTCTCCATCTATTTTAAAGAGCGTAAAGCTGGACAGGGACTTTAAAGCCGAGGACTTTGCCGTCCCCGCCGCCGGCCGCCAGGTAAAGGTCAGGCTCATAGACCAGGTGACCAACTTGGTCAGCCGGGAAGATTTCGCCTCTATGGCGGTCTCAGACGGACAGCTCAAAACCGATGCCGGCAGGGACATACTGAAGGTAGCTGCTATTGAGCGCTCCTTCGGCACCGGTAAGAGCTTCGTCGGCTTTATAAAGGGGATGGGGTTTAAGCGGGGGGCGATTGCCACCAGCGCCGTCTGGGACTGCGGCGATATTATCGCCGTCGGCGCCGATGAAAACGATATGGCGCAGGCGGTGAACCGTATAAGAGAGCTGGACGGGGGCATCGTAGTCTGCGCCGGAGGCAGGGTACTGGCCGAGTTAGCCCTTCCCGTAGGCGGCGAAATCTCCACCGAGCCTATGGGGAGCCTGGAAGATAAGCTCGGCCGTATCCAGCGGGCCGCCGCCGACCTGGGCTGCCGACTGCCCGATGTACGCATTACCCTGGCTGTCCTCACCACGGCGGCAATACCATTCTTGCGCATCTGTGAACACGGGCTGGTGGATTTAAGGCAAAACAAGTTTGTCGACTTAATAGTAGGCTAGGCAAAGCTTATGGGCTGGGATGAAATAGGTAAAGCCAGGCGGCGCCTCTCGCGGGAGCAGGACGCCATCATCAAGGACTGGGGGGGCAGGGTCCCCTTGGCCCTGGTCTACCCCAACGCCTACTACCTGGGCATGTCCAACCTGGGCGTTCACGCCCTCTATAGCCTGCTCAACGACTATGATAATGTCGTCGCCGAGAGGGCTTTCTGGGAAGAGGAGAACAGGGCAAAACGCCTTCCGGCAATATCTTTGGAGTCCCAGCGGCCCCTCTCCGATTTCGCTGTGGTCGCCTTTTCCATATCCTACGAGCTTGACTATTTCAACGTTGTCAATATTCTCAAAGCCAGCGGCATACCCCTTTATGCCGCCGAACGCGATGAGAGGCACCCTTTTGTTATCGCCGGCGGTCCCTGCATAACGGCTAATCCCATGCCATTGTCGCCATTCTTTGACTGCCTCTGTATCGGCGAGGCCGAGCCCATAGTCCCGGCCATTCTGCCCGTTATTACCAGGGGCATCGGGGGTAGGCGGGCCGAATTGCTCAAGGCGCTGGCGGCACTGCCCGGCGTCTATGTCCCCGGGCACTATGATGGCAAGCCGATTGTGCGGCAGTGGGCCCAGAACCTTGACGACTTTCCCGTGGCCTCGGTCATCCTGACCCCGGATACCGAGCTGGGCGACCTATATCTCATTGAGGTGGAGCGGGGCTGTAATTGGGGCTGCCGCTTCTGCCTGGTAAGCCGGGCCTTTTCCCCGATGCGCTATCGCTCGGTAGAAAGTATCATCGCCCAGGCGGAGAGGGGCTTAAAATATAGAAAGCGGCTGGGTCTGGTGGGGGCGGCTGCCTCCGACCACCCGCGGCTCGAAGAGTTGTTGCTGAAGCTGGGGCGGATGGGGGCAGAGCTTTCTATAAGCTCACTGCGGGCCAGCCCTCTTTCCGAGGTAGTATTGAGGGAACTGGCTAAAGGGGGCGCCCGGACGGTTTCTATCGCCCCTGAGGCTGGCTCCGAGCGCCTGCGCCGGCTGATAAAGAAGGGCATTTCTGAGGACGACATCCTGGAATCAATGGAGAGGGTGGCTGAAGCGGGGATAAGACTGCTCAAGCTCTATTTTATGATTGGCCTGCCCACCGAGACCGATGAGGATATAGAGGCAATCATAAAACTAGCCTTAAACTGCAAAGGCATTATTGATAGGCAGCAGAGCGGCGGCCGTATCGCCGTTACTATTTCTCCCTTTGTGCCCAAGGCGGGCACACCCTTCCAGTGGCTGCCGATGGCTCAGCCTTCTGTGTTGAATCGGCGTTTGTCCCGCCTTAAAAAAGGCCTGATGCCGCAGGGAATCAAGATTAAAGCGGAAAGCCCGGCCTGGAGCCAGGTGCAGGGGGTTTTATCGCGGGGGGACATTAAATTAGCCGGGGTGCTGGCCGATATGGAAGAGGTATCGCTGTCCGGCTGGCGCAAGGCGGTGGCGAAACACCACCTGGACATTGATTTCTACGTTCATCAGCGGTGGGATGCGAGTCAAAAATTACCCTGGGAGATGATAGACCAGGGCACCAAAGCGGGGCTTTTGAAAAGTGAGCTGGAGAAGGCTTTAGCTTAGTAGCTCGGTTACTACCTCGTTTATCTCCCGCCCGTCGGCTCTCCCCTTTAGCTTGGCGATGAGCTGGGGCATGACCTTTCCCTTATCGCTCAGGCCGCTTGCCCCCACCTCGGCGATAACCTTGCGGGCTTCGGCCACGACCTCATCGCGGCTCATCTGCTGGGGCAGGTACTGCTCTAAGACGGCCATCTCCGCCTCTTCCTGAGACACCAGGTCGGCGCGTTTGCCTTGCTTAAAGGCTTCGATGCTCTCCTTGCGCTGCCTGACCTCCTTGGCGATGACGCCCAGTATATCGCTGTCTTCCAGGGTAGTTTGGCGGGCGATTTCGGCGTTCTTAATGGCGGCCATAACCAAACGGATGACCGAACGCTTCACCGTATCCCCGTCCCTCATCGCCTGCTTAAGGTCATCCGTCAGCTTCTGCTTTAATATGGGTGCTTTCTCTGCCATAGTGTCTGCTATCTTCTCGACATGCGGGCGCTCTTGCGTCTCTTGGCGGCTCCCTTGCGCTTGCGTTTCACGCTGGGCTTCTCGTAGTGTTCGCGACGGCGCACCTCGGATAAAATGCCTTCCTGTTGCACCTTTTTGTTGAACCGCCGGAGCAAACTCTCAAAGTTTTCGTTGTCCGTAGCTGCTACATTAGCCACGCAGCCTCCTCCTCCTTCTCATAACCGCGACGGTTTTCTTATGTCCATCACATTTTAGTCGGCTAAAACTGGCCTGTCAACTAGCTATAATTATCCAGTACCTTGGTAATGTCTACCCCGCCCCCGCTGGTTTTATTTCCCGCCCACCCGCCCTAAAGGGGTTTTACCCCTCTTACTACACCCCAATCTCCCGCTTTGTTGGGGTTTTACTCTCCACCCCCCTTTTTAACTAGAGCTTTATTTCCCA
>DUEC01000037.1 GCA_011176635.1 Dehalococcoidia bacterium
CCTATTAGAAAGTCTTTGAAGCGGAGCTTATATGGGCGGGCTTGGGTGGGAAAGAAAACGTTAATAAACCTTGCATTACCCCCCTAAAATCAGGTAAAGTCAAGCTATGGGCAAAACGGATAAAACCGGCTCCAGGACTATCTTCGTCTGCCAGAACTGCGGCAAGGAGAGCCTGAAATGGCTGGGGCGCTGCCCTAACTGCCAGGAGTGGAACAGCTTTGAAGAGACCGTGGTCTCAACCGCCGCTCCGGCCAGCATCTCCGCCATGGGAAACCCGCCCCAGGAGCTATCCCGGGTGATAACCGGTACCTCTGACCGCCTTCCCCTGCCCCTTTCTGAGTTCAACCGGGTGCTGGGGGGAGGGGTGGTCGCTGGCTCGCTGGTGCTCATCGGGGGCGACCCCGGCATTGGCAAGTCCACCATCCTTCTCCAGGTCTCGGCCCTGGCCGCTAAAGCGGGGGGCAAGGTGGCTTATGTCTCCGGCGAGGAATCGCTCTCCCAGATAAGGCTCAGGGCGGAGCGCCTTGGGGTGAGTGGGGAGAGGCTCTACCTGCTGGCGGAGACCGACCTCGGGGCTATCTTAAGCCACCTGGAGCAACTGGCACCGTCGCTGGTAATCATCGATTCCATCCAGGCGGTCTCCCTGCCCGAGCTGGACTCGGCGGCGGGCAGCGTCGGCCAGGTGAAAGAGTGCACCCTGAGGCTGATGCACTGGGCCAAGCCCAACGCCGTGCCTGTTTTCATTGCCGGGCATGTGACCAAGGACGGCGCCATCGCCGGTCCCAGAGTGCTGGAGCACATCGTTGACGTGGTCCTCTACCTTGAGGGGGAGCCTTTTAGCGCCTACCGGGTGCTGCGCGGGGTTAAGAACCGCTTCGGCTCCACCAACGAGGTGGGCGTCTTTGAGATGAAGGAGCAGGGTCTGGTGGAGGTGGACAATCCGTCCAAAGCCTTCCTCTCCCAGCGCTGGAGGGAAGCCGTAGGCTCGGCGGTGGTGCCGACACTGGAGGGCAGCCGACCATTGCTGGTGGAGATTCAAGCCCTGACCACCCCCACATCTTTCGGCCTGCCCCGGCGCACCGCCAACGGCATTGACTTCAACCGCTTGCTATTGATTACGGCCGTGCTGACCAAGCGGGCCGGCCTGAAGCTGGGTAACCAGGATATCATCGCCAACGTCACCGGCGGGCTTAAAATCGCCGAGCCGGCGGCCGACCTGGGCATTGCCCTGGCTATCGCCTCCAGTGCCCGCGATGTGGCTGTCGACCCCGGGCTGGTAGTGGTGGGTGAGGTCGGTTTGAGCGGGGAGCTTAGAGCCGTCTCCCAACTGGAGCGAAGGGTGGCTGAAGCCGCCCGGCTGGGCTTTGAGCGCTGCCTGGTGCCCAAGACCGGCGCTGGAATTAAAGCCCCCAAGAATATCAGGCTGGTGCCGGCAAGCACCCTGAGAGAGGCGGTAAAGGTGGGGCTGGTAGGGGGTAAAACAAAAAGTAATGAAAGCTAATAAGTATCTGCTTAAAGCAACCCCATATCTGATCTCCGTTATCGTTGGACTCGTCTTGTATTTCATTGGGCTAAACCTGAGTGAAAATGTAAGAGTCCTTTTTACAAGCCTCTCCGCAGCCTTTTTTGCGGTACCCCTTTTATATTTGTTTTACCAAGTTGCCCAAAACCTTTCTAAGAAAAGGCTCAATAAAGAGGTCTTTGATTATGCGAAGATGCAAGTCGACAGGGAAGTGCTTTCCGTTACTAATCAATTGAATAAAATAGTCTATCCTCTTGAGGAGAAGGATTTTTCATTTAAAGGTATAAATGACTTTCTCTCTATTAAAAAAGATAACCTCACGGAGTTGTTGGTGAAGAACAAATATTTGGGTTTCCAAGTATTTAAAGAATGGAAGGTGAATAAAGGGAACCTAGATGACATCTTGAAGAATTCATACATTCTTGCAAGTTTAAGCGATGACCAGATAATATCCATTACCCTAATTCTTAAAGGATTAGATACCCTAGAAGAGATACAAAGAATTGATGATTTGTACATAAACACAGGCGAAAAAGCTACTTCGTACAAGATTGTAGCCGGTAAAGAAATGAATAAAGCTAATATGAAATTTCCCGACAGATATTTACTATTAGAAGATCTGGGAGATGATAAAGCACTTGTGGCTGATTTCGGTGATTTTCCTCTATACAAAGTAGAAAAGCTTTTATATTACTTCAAAATTAACGATAACTATGCAAAAGGCTATGCAGAGATTATCTTTCAGGTGATAACAGAAATCAATAATTGGCTTAATTTAACAGGTAGAGAGTTTGTTCTTGATACCAAAATGTTTCGACTTAGATTTAAGGGAAGTGATAAAGTCCAGCATGAGAAATAGCCAACCCAAAGTCTCCGCCATAATCGCCGCCGCTGGTGAAAGTCAGCGCATGAACGGCATTGATAAGATCTTGGCCCCCTTGGGGGGCAGGCCGGTCATATCTTATGTCCTCGCCGCCTTCGGCGATTGCCAGCCTGTTGACCGTATCGTGCTGGTGGTCAATGAGAAGAGCCTGGAGGCTTGCCGCCAGCTGATAGCCAAAGAAGGATTTTCAAAGCCGGTTGACGTTTGCATCGGCGGCAAGAGGCGGCAGGACTCGGTGGCGGCGGGGCTGTCTAAGCTTAAAGACTGCCAGTGGGTGGTCATCCACGACGGCGCCCGCCCGCTGGTGGCTAAAGAGCTGATTGAGCAGGGATTAAAAGAGGCTCAAGAGACCGGGGCCGCTGTAGCCGCCGTTCCCGTCACCGATACCATCAAGACCGCCGGTGACGATAGAATCGTGCTTGAGACGCCCTCACGTCAAAACCTGTGGGCGGTGCAGACGCCGCAGGTCTTTAGACTTGATATAATAACCGAGGCTTATCAAAAGGCAAAGGGCGAAGTCACCGACGACGCCTCGCTGGTAGAGCAAGCGGGCTACAAGGTTAAGCTCTATATGGGCTCTTATGATAATATAAAGATAACCACTCCCGGCGACCTGTCAGTAGCGGAGACGATAATCAAGCATGGAAAATAATAGGCGAATCGGCATCGGCTATGACATCCACCCCCTGGTCAAGGGCAGGAAGCTCGTCATCGGCGGCGTGGAGATACCCTCAAAGAAGGGGCTTGACGGCTGGAGCGACGCCGATGTCCTCAGCCACGCTATTATCGACGCCCTGCTGGGGGCGGCGGCGCTGGGCGATATCGGGCAACACTTTCCCGCCGGCGAGGCGCAGTATAAGAATATATCAAGTTTAACCTTGCTCAAAACGACAAGCGATGAGCTTAAAGAAAATGGTTGGCAGATAGCCAATATTGATGCTACCATAGTAGCCGAAGAGCCGGAGCTTTCCGTCTTCATTGAGCGGATGCGGCAAAACTTGAGCCAGACCCTCGGTATCGAGGTAAAGCGGGTAAGCGTCAAAGCCAGCACCTCAGCCCGACTCGGTTTTATCGGTCGGGGGGAGGGGATAGCCGCCCAGGCCATAGCCTTGATAGCAGGAGAATGATTCTATGGGATTTTTCAGCGGCATGAGAAAGGATATCAAAGCCGTCTTCGCCAACGACCCGGCGGCAGTCAGCACCCTGGAGGTGCTGCTGGCTTACCCCGGCTTTCACGCCCGCCAGTGTCACCGGATAGCCCATACCCTGTTTCGGTGGCATATTCCCCTCCTGCCCCGCCTTATCTCCCACATCAGCCGATTCTTTACCGGCATTGAAATTCACCCCGGGGCTAAAATCGGCGACGGCTTTTTCATCGACCACGGCATGGGCGTGGTCATCGGCGAGACCTCGGAGATTGGCGACAACGTCACCCTCTATCAGGGGGTGACCCTGGGCGGCACCAGCCACCAGCGGGCCAAGCGCCACCCCACCCTGGGCAACAACGTGGTGGTCGGGGTGGGGGCACAGCTTATCGGGGATATCACCATCGGCGATAACACCAAGGTGGGCGCCGGCTCGGTGGTGGTAGATTCGGTGCCGGCTAACGCTACTGTGGTCGGCGTGCCGGGGCGGGTGGTGGCGGTGAGGAATCCCGATACCGATACCGTGGAGAGATTGCCCGACCCGGTGGGAGAGAAGCTGGAAAACCTGGAAAAGCGAATAGCCGAGCTGGAGAAGAGCTCAACCACCGGGAAGAAGCGAGAATGAAGGTATATAACACCCTCTCCGGGAAAAAGGAAGAGTTCTCACCCCAGGGCAAAGAGGTCAGGATGTACGTCTGCGGGGTCACCCCCTATGACGAAGCCCACATCGGCCACGCCATGAGCTACATCATCTTTGATGTCATCCGCCGCTACCTGCGCTCCCAGAATTACAAGGTCAAATACGTGCAGAACGTCACCGATATCGACGATAAGATTATAGACCGTGCCGCTAAGCTCGGTATCACCCCGGCGGAGCTGGCCAAGAAGTACACCGAGAGCTTCGATGAAGATATGAAAGACCTGAACATTTTCAGGGCGGAGACCGATATCTACCCCAGGGCTACCGAGGAGATTCCCAAAATCATTGAGGTCATTGCCGGCCTGGTGGATAAGGGCTTTGCCTACCCCGCGGGGGGCAGCGTCTACTTCCGGGTTAGGAACGACCCCGACTACGGTAAGCTCTCCCACCGCAGCCTGGAGGCAATGAGAGCCGCCGAGTGCGCCGTGGGCGGGGAGGAAAAGGAGGACGCCATGGACTTCGCCCTCTGGAAGGCGTCCAAGCCTGGGGAGCCTTTCTGGGAGTCTCCCTGGGGCGAGGGCCGGCCGGGCTGGCACATTGAGTGCAGCGCCATGTCCTTAAAATACCTGGGAGAGACCCTGGATATCCACGGCGGCGGGCAGGACCTGATTTTCCCCCACCACGAGAACGAGATTGCCCAGTCGGAGAGCTTTACCGGTAAGAAGCCGTTCGCCAAATACTGGATGCACAACGGGCTGTTGCAGTTCGGCGAGGACAAGATGAGCAAGTCCCTGGGCAACCTGATAACCATCAGGGAGGCTTTGAATAGGTACAGCCCCGATGCCATCCGCATCTTTGTCTTGAGCTCCCACTACCGCAGTCCGCTGACCTACTCTGAGGAAGGGCTGGAGGCGGCGGAGAAGGGGGCGGAGAGACTGATGCGTGCAAGTTCGCTGGGCGGTAGCAAGGCTGCTTCAGCGCAAGCACTAGACGCTGAGACTTACCACAAGCGGTTTAATGAGGCCATGGACGATGATTTTAACACCGCTCAGGCCATAGCCACCCTGTTTGATTTAGCCCGGGAAATAAACGAAGCTGGCGATTCCGGTCTTAGTTTCTCGAAAGCTCAAAGCCTTCTTGCAGAACTTGGACGTGACGTTCTGGGTTTAAAGCTTCCGGAAACGCGAATAATCTCTGCGGGAAAAGTTACATTTAGAATTTCAGGGAAACTGAGCGCAAAGTCTACAGTCATACCTGATACGGTCAGTGCCCGTGTAAATCGTCTTATTGAGGAGCGCGTAAACTGCCGGAAAGAGAAGAAATGGCAGCAGGCGGACGAAATACGAAAAAAGCTGGCTGAGCTGGGGGTTATTCTAGAAGACACCCAGACGGGAACAGATGTCACCTATAAAAGCGTTCCCTCTGAAGAATCCCTCAACAGTCTTATGAAGGAGCTTGGTATAGCTCTTTGAGGAAAAGATAATTAACCAGTTTCTTCTTCCCACCCTACCCACCCAATAGGGGTTTCACCTCTCTAACTCTCTCCTCTGGGGGTGGGGAAGCGTATTTTAGAGGCGCTAGCCTATGAGGGCGGGTGGGTATGGGACACAAAACAATCGAGAACAAGGAGGTGCGCTATGTGGCAGAATATAGCCTTTATCCTGATTGGCATCGGCATACTGGTGCTAATCGGCTGGGCGGTTCAGGGCTTCTTTATGGCGGCTGATATTCCCCTGCTTGTCCGCATCGCCGTGGGTGTCATCGGCGCCGGGATACTGGTGCTCATCGGCGTAGCCATCAAAGACCGCATTAAAAAGGCTAAGACCGACGATTTCAAGGAGGTAGAGAAATGATTATCACCACCTCAGCCCAGGTGGAAGGCAAGACCATCGCCAAAACAATCGGCATGGTCAAGGGCAACACCATCAGGGCCAGGCACATCGGCCGGGATATTATGGCCGGACTGCGGGGTATAGTCGGCGGCGAGATAACCGAATACACCAAGATGATGGCCGAAGCCAGAGAAGAAGCCATCCAGAGAATGAGAGAAGACGCCGAGGCGCAGGGGGCTAACGCCGTGGTCAGTATGCGCTTTACTACCTCAATGATAATGTCAAACGCATCCGAGATTTTGGCCTACGGCACTGCGGTAGTGCTGAAATAGCTTACTGCCCCTTCACCCACGACCAGAAAGAGCGCCAGACCTTCAGCTTAACCCTTCCCACCGGCAGCTCCAACTGCTGCCTCTCGACAATGGGGAAGGCGTTTATCTCGTCTATCTCCGGTTTAATGCGGGCAATCTCCTTATAATCGCCCCGGGACAGCAGACCGTCAATGTGGCTGGCCATCTCCCAGGCCCTCTTGACCCGTTGCTCACCGGCATCGGCCATCTCCAGGGAGATAACGGCGTGTTTTGCCTTCACCCGGTTGAGGTGCAGTATGGCATCATAAGCAGTGTCCACAATCTGCTGGCGCGTCATCCATTCCGTCTCGTAGTTAAGCGAGTATTTCCAGTTCGGGGTTACCAGCGCCTGGCGGTGTTCCTCCAGCGTCCGAAAGAGGACGCGGTAGCCGTAGCGCTCCGGTTGCTCAAAGGCGAGGCTGCCGGGGTCGAGGAAGGGGGAAAGGGGGGCGATGAACAGGAAAAGCCGCTTATCTCCCTTGAACCTCTTGTACAAAGAGTCGCAGTAGTCAATAGTAGCCATCACCGAGCTTGACGTCTGCTTGGGCAGGCCAATCATAAAGAAGACGTCCAGCCGCCCGCAGCCGGCATCGAGGGCATCGGCTATCGTCTGCTCCAGCTCCTCGTTGGGATAATTTCGGCCGGCGGCTTTCCTCACCTTGGGGTCGTGCGATTCGGGGGAAATCTCCAGGCAGAAGTTGGGGCAGGCCCGGCCCATCTGGCGCAGTAGTTCCTTGGGGGCGGGAGAGAATAGCTCCAGGATAAGCTGGTTCTTTAACTCCTCCCTCTCCAGCAGGCGCAGGACCTCCTGGGCGTAGTCTTCCCCGCCCTGCTGTAGGTCCCCCAGGATAAAGATAGGGCCGGTGCTAAAGCGCTCTATCTGCTTTATATCCTGGGCCACCGCCTGGGGAGAGCGAAAGGCGGTTTCATCACGCTGGTAGCATTGTTTGAAGGCGGCGGCGGAGCCGCCGCAGATAACGCAGTTCTGGGTACAGCCCCGGCAGGTGAGCACGGCGGTAATGGGATAATGCGCCCAGCCCTTGAAGGGGGCATAGCTGGCCAGGTCGCGGTACCTGATAACCGAGCGCACGGTGTTGGCGTAGTGGCTGACCATAACCGAGCTTAGGTCGGTGGGAACGTAGGAGAAGGGGTTTTCCCGCACCTCGCCCTTCTCGTCCCGCCAGACCAGGTTGGGCACCGCCTCCGGCTCGACCTTGTCCCTGATACAGCCCAGGAGCTTCCTGAGCGGTTCCTCGGTGGAGTCGCCCCTCATCACATAATCAATCTCCGGGTATTCCATCAGCTCTTTATAGAAATAGGTCGAGGAAAACCCGCCCAGTATCACCTTGGACTGGGGGTGGCACTTCTTCACTATCCGGGCCACCTCAATGGCGCCGTGACAACTCACCAGCCAGTGCAAATCGATGCCGAAGAGCGGCGCCTTGAGCCGCCTGATAAAAGCCTCGGCATCGAAGTTGTCGTCCTCCAGCATCCGCACCGCCAGGTTGACGATACGCACCCGATAGCCGGCGCTCTCCAGATATTCGGCGATGCTGGTAAAGCCGATGGGATACATCTCAAACATGGATGACGAGGGAATCAGGTCGCTGACCGGCCCGTAGAGAATGGCTTTCCGGCGAAAGTCATAAACGCTGGGCGGATGAAGTAAAACCAGGTCTACTGCCATTACAAATCACACCATTAGTTTTAGAAAATCCCGGCCAGAATATAGCCGATACCGAGCAAAAACTGGGTTACCAGCACCACCATAACGTTGCTGGCCATGGCCGGCACCAGCTGGTTCAGGTCTTGGTGCTTGCTGGCGCCCAAAATCGCCTTTATCGCCAGGGGCAGGGTGAGCAGGGCTATCAGCGAGAAGGCCGGCATCTGCCCGGCCACCACCCCGCCGATTATCCATAGATAGACGGCTATGGTCAGCACGGAATAGACTATAGCCGCCCTTTTCTTGCCGATAGCGATGGGCAGGGTTCTCCTGCCCGCTTTCTTGTCGGCGGCGACATCGGGGAACTCGTTCAGCAAAAGCAGGTTATGCACTAAAATTCCAGAGGGTATGCAGGCAATAACGGCGGGCAGGGTATAATCGGCGGTCTGAATGAAGTAAACCCCCAGCACGGGCAAAGCCCCCATCCCCGCCCCCGGAGCCCACTCCGGCCAGCCCAGCCTGGTCAAGAAGGGGGTATAGAGGATAATGCAGGCCGCGCCCACTATCATCAAGGGCAGGAGCGGCCAGCCCTGGACAATGACGAAATAGACGCCTATCGGTATCGCCAGAATAAACGAGCCCATCCCCAGCCAGAAGACCTGCCTCGGCGTCATCTGGGATGCCGGCAGGATGCCGCTGCCCCCGCTGAAAGGGGTGCGCCTGACTTCAAGGTCTATACCGCTCTTATAATCAAAGTAGTCATTGAGCACGTTGACGCCGATGTGAGCTAAGAGCAGGCCGAGGAAGGCCAGCAGGGCGTGGCCGAGGTGAAAGTCGCCGTCGTACCAGGCGATGCAGGTGCCGAGGAAGACCAAAACCACCGAGAGGAGCAGGAACCGGGGTCTGGTCTCGGCAAACCATACTTTAAGTTTCATTCCTCTTCTTTATGAGCCGCCTCCAGGTGCTTCTGCCAGCACTTTTCGTGCACATAAACGGCGCACCGGGCGCAGTAGTAGATATGGGCTCGGGCATCCTTTCCGCAAACCGGACACTTCATTAACTGCCTCCGCTCTAAGCTGTTGCCGCCGGTTTTTTAGCCGATTCTCAGGGCGACCATAGAGATGATAATGAATAGAGCCACCAGGACGATGGTAAGCTGGAACAGCGTCTTCTCTACGCCCCGCCTGGTCCGAAAGACGGTGTCAGCCTGACCGAAGATACCCCCCAGCCCCCCACCTGTAACCTGAAGCAGGACGGCTACTATCACGGCGGCGGCCAACACAATCTGAGCGATATTAAAATAGTCCAGGAGTTGCATCTTTATACTTCCTCCAGCTTTTTCAGCAACAGTTCGTTTATCAGCCCGGGGTCGGCACGGCCCCTGGTAGCCCTCATTACCTGCCCGACCAGAAACTTCAAGGACTGTTTCTTGCCCGCCTTATAATCGGCTACCGCCCGGGCATTGTTTTTTATTGCCTCCATAACTTCCTTCTCGATAGCCCCGCTATCGCTTATCTGCCTTAAGTTCCGCTGGGCGATAATGTCTTCGGCCGGCTGGCCGCTGGCGAACATCTCTTCAAGCACCGACTTGGCGGCGGCGGCGCTGACCTCGCCCTTCTTTCCTAAGGCCAGCAAGCCGACCAGCCGCTCGGGGCTGACCTTTTTCCTAAAGTCGGCAATATCTATACTATTAGCATTTATTATACGGCTGACTTCGCCCAAAAGCCAGTTGCTTATCTCCTTGGCTGGCGCCGGGCTGGCTTTATCTGCCTTTAGGCAGTCTTCGAAGTAGTCAGCCATTGCTTTTGAGCCGGTAAGCAGGTTGGTGTCGTAGAGGGGCAGGTCGTATTGGGCAAGGAATCGGTCGCGCCTGGCTTCGGGCAACTCGGGCAGCTTTGCCCTTACCGCCTCCACCCATTCCTTGCTCAACACCAGCGGGGCCAGGTCGGGCTCAGGGAAGTAGCGATAGTCGTGGGCATACTCCTTACTGCGCTGGGCGACCGTTATCCCCTTGTCCTCCACCCACCCCCTGGTTTCCTGGGACAGCTTCTTGCCCTCGGCCGCCCTCTTTCTCTGTCTCTCGGCTTCATACGTTAGTGCCCGGTAGACCGCCTTAAAGCTATTCATGTTCTTGACCTCGACCTTGGCCAGAAGCTCCTGGCTCTTCTTGGGGCGAATGCTGATATTGGCGTCGCACCTGAAACTGCCTTCCTCCATGTTCCCCGTGGATACACCGAGGTACTGGAGTATGCTCCTCAGCTTTATCAGGTATTGCCTGGCTTCCTCCGGGGAGCGCAGGTCAGGCTCGCCGACAACCTCCATCAACGGCACCCCGGAACGATTAACATCCACTAGGCTGTAAGAACCGTTACCGGGGGAGGCGCGGTGGACCAGCTTGGCGACATCCTCCTCAAGATGCACCCGGGTTATAGCCACCTTTTTCTTCTGGCCGTTGACCTCGATGTTGAGCCAGCCGTGATGGCCAAAGGGGGCGTCATACTGGGAAATCTGATAGCCCTTCATCAGGTCGGGATAGGGGTAGTTCTTGCGGTCAAACTTGGTGTAATCGGAGATGGTGCAGTTGAGGGCAAGGGCGGTCATCACCGTATATTCCACTGCCTGCTGATTGATGGTGGGCAGGACTCCGGGCATGCCTAAGCACACCGGGCAGACATGGGTATTGGGCGGAGCGCTGGCGTAATCGGTGCTACAGCGGCAGAACATCTTGCTCTTGGTCAGGAGCTGGGCGTGAACCTCCAGCCCGATAACGGTCTCGTAGTCCATAGCACGTTTTAGTATAGCAACAATAGTGATGGCTGACAAGAAAGGCACTATTTCTAAAGGGGGATTAAGGGGGATTTCCCCCGTAGGGTGGGTTAGGGTGGGAAGAAAAACTAAAGTATCCAAGGGGAGGGGCTTCCTTATGTCTATCCCTTAATAAGAGGCACCAGAATATGTTATAATCTTGGGGAGGTGGGGATATAGCTCAACTGGGAGAGCGCTGCCTTCGCATGGCAGAGGTCGGGGGTTCGAATCCCCCTATCTCCACCAAAGTGTAAATACTATAAGAGAGGCGATAGTGATGGCTGGCGAAAAAAGGGGAGCCGATAAAGCAGGCTTAGGTAGCTTTGTATTTGTGGGGTGTCTTATCATTGGCCTGGGCGTTGGCATAGGCTTCGGTTTCATGCCAGCAGCCATTATCATTGGCCTGGGTGTGGGTTTTATCGCTATGGGGATAGCGCGCTATAAGACCGGCAAATGGTAAAATGTTCAGGAATCTGGCCCCTGTAGCTCAGATGGATAGAGCAACGGTTTCCTAAACCGTGTGTCGCGCGTTCGAGTCGCGCCAGGGGTACCACACTCAAGCTAAAGAGGGCCGGGATAAATTCCCGACCCTCTTTTTTTTATCTCCAGCGCGGCACGAAACAAGCGTTTGTTTGGTTAGCTGTGGAACAAACAGTGAAGAAAGCCTTGACAACTAAATTCTAAATTATGAAGCCAATTTGAAATGGTTGCCTAAGGAGATTTACAATGGTAATAGAGCAATGGTCCAACGAAGGTGGCCAACTTTGCTTTGAGGCTTTCGAAAATTAAAGGTGGCCTAGTTTTAGGGCAGAATCAAATAGTCTCGAATGATGCGCTGGAGGTGGTTGTGAAAGCGGTTATAATGCCCGGTTTTTCAGAATTGATAATCGTGGTTAATCCTACCGGGGAGGTGACTCGGGAGGGAATGCTCTCTATTGTTATGCCCTGGCTTTATGCACCCTGGCCAGGTACTCAGGAGAGAGGGATAATCGAGATGACAGCGCCGGGTGATACATTAAGGGCACTGCTTAGGGAACTATCGGAACGATATAGACAGGCGAATGTCGATTTTGAGCTAATTAACCCCAAAACTAATGACCTTGATTTCGACTATGATGTTGTGGTTAACGGCAAGAATTATGTAGCTTTAGCTGGCGGCCTTGATGTCAAGCTGAAAGCTAATGATACCGTGAAAGTTAAGGTACTTTGGCGCTGGGACGGTTAACTGACACTGGGGGGAAAGATGCTGGACCAAAGCGAACTGCTCAGATACAATCGGCAACTGATAATCCCGGATTTTGGTGAAGAGGGGCAAGGAAAGCTGAAAGACTCTCGTGCCGTAATCGTCGGCGTGGGTGGGCTGGGTTGTGCTTCGGCAACCTATCTAGCTGCGGCTGGTGTCGGCCACATTACTATCGTTGATTTCGATACCGTGGAACTAACTGATTTGAATCGGCAGATTCTCTATGGGGAAGAGGATATAGGCAAGAAGAAGGTAATCGTAGCCAAAAGAAAATTATCCCGGTTGAATTCCAAGGTAGAAATTACTCCCGTCTTGGCCAAGATAACAGAGGAGAACGCCCTTAGCCTTATCGATGGGGCTCAGGTAGTAGTCGATGGTCTGGATAATTCGGCCACACGGCTGGTGGTAAACTCGGCTTGCGTTAAGCAGAAGATAGCCTACATTTATGGCGGAGTCTCGCGCCTGAGGGGCATGGTTACCACCATCATCCCCGGACAAACGCCCTGCCTGGCTTGCCTTCGTCCTGAGGGGGCCGGGGGACTCGGGGTTCTCGGAGTGACTCCGGCAATCATAGCCAGCCTGCAAGCCTTGGAGGCTATCAAACTGCTTATCGGCCGTAGCCCAGCGCTAGCCGGGAAATTGCTGTTGTTCAATGGTGATGATATGAAATTCCAGCTTCTCGAGATAAGGAGAAACGAAAGCTGCCCGGTCTGCTCCCCGACATCGTCTTGATAAAAAGAGAAAGGGCTACACCGAAGTATAGCCCTTTAACGTAAGCCGGCAAATACGAGTTATTTTTGTCCTTTCTCCCTCTTTTTCTTTAGCGCCCAGAAAACCTTCTCCGGCTGTGCCGGAAGGTCCTTTATCCAGACCCCCGTAGCATCATGAATGGCACTGACTATTGATGGTGGAGCACTGCAGCAACTCCCCTCGCTGGCTTCTTTAGCGCCAAAGGGGCCATAGGGGTCGTTGGTTATTACGTGTATGACCTGAGTCATTGGCGCTTCGTAGGCGCGAGGTCGCTTGTAATCTACCAGATTGGGGTTGAGGGTCTGCCCACTATCCATCTTAAACTCCTCATACACGGCGGCTGATATCCCCTGGTGATATGAACCACCCTGGACTTGAGTCTCTACCGCCTGGGTATTTAGTGGGAAACCACAATCGTGAGCGATCACATTATTATCGGTACATTTTACCACGCCTGTCTCCACATCCACCTCCACCTCGCTCGCCTGGGCGGTGAAGCTATAGTTGGTACCGATGTCGCCCACCCCTTTACTGAAATCAGCCAGGCCATACATTGATATTCCCTGGGTGGAATAGCCGCGGCCAATGATGACCTTGCCCGGTGTCTCGTAGCAGGCAATCCTCACCAGCCTTTCCCAGGCCATGTTCCTTTCGGGACTGGACTTAACAAAGACCTTCTTATCTTTAATATCTACATCCCCCGGTTTTACGCCAAACTGCTGCGCGGCGACCTCAAGGAGCTGACTTTTAGCATCCTCGGCTGCCTTCGTTGCCGCCTCGCCGGCGTGCACGGTGACCCGGCTCCCATAGCTACCGGGGTCAACTGGTGTAAACGCCGAATCCACCCTCTTCAGGTCTATGTCCTCCAGTCTTATGCCAAGCACTTCGGCAACAATAGCGCTCATTATGGTGTCTGAACCCTGCCCGACATCGGTGGCGCCGGTCAGATAGTTGACACTCCCGTCCTCGCATACCCTTACGATGGCGGCGCAAGCGTTGTGGGCACTCAGCTTCGTCCCACTGTTATAAGTTGCCGCGGCAAAACCCATGCCGTAGGCCGTGTCTCCTTCGACCTTTTTCTGTCCCTTTCTCGCTTTCCAGTTTACCGCCTCGGCGACCTTCTCGATGCATTCCTGTACGCCACAGGTCGCCACATGCACATCGTTAACCGTTTCATAAATCTCGCCCGGCTTGGGGTTTTCAATGGAATTCTTAAGCCTGATTTCCACCGGGTCTAATCCAAGTTCTTCGGCTATCATGTCCAGCTGGACATCGGCAGCAAACCGGCTGTGGTATAGCCCGTGTCCTCTCATCGCTGCCGAACTGGGGTTATTGGTAAAGTAGTTATAGGCGTCATATTTGAAATTAGGTAGCTTGTAGGGCAGCGTCTGACAGGTACCAACAAGAAACATGGTAAGCGGGCTGATCCGGGTGTAGGCACCCCCGTCAGCAACCGCCTTGAGAGAGGTAGCCTTTAATATGCCATCTTTGGTGACCCCTGTCTTGACGGTAATCCACATGGGGTGACGCCGCAGGTCGGTGGTGAGGGCATCAAACTGGCTGGTCACAAACTTCACCGGCCGACCGGTCTTTTTGGCTAGCATGACCGCCGAGAAATCAGCCGGCGTCATGTCGTTCTTGGTGCCACCAAAATCAGAGCCGATAATGGGTGTTATTATCCGTACGTTGCTCAAGGGCAGATCAAAGCACTTGGCTAGAATCCGGTAGGGAAAATATGGGCTCCCCTTGGCCCCGATATAGACGATACGCTCGGGGTCAGGCCAATAGGCAACCACTGCCGGCGGCTCTAGATATCCTTTGGCCATTCGGGGGGTCTGGAAGGTATCCTCCCGAACAAGGTAAGACTCAGCGAAGGCTTTGTCGACATCGCCGAAGTTCCAATGGTACTCAACACAAATGTTACCCGGACGGTCATCGTGAACCAGGGGTGCCCCTTCTTGCATAGCCTCGGAGGGAGTAAAAACGCCAGGAAGTGGTTCATAATCTACCTCAATAAGGTCACAGGCCTCTTGAGCCGTATCCTCATCAACGGCGGCCACCGCCGCTACCCCTTCGTATTGATAGCGCACCTTTTCCACTGCCAGGGGCTCTTCGTCACGGGTCGGCCCGCTCCAACCCCACTTGAAACCGCCAAAGTCCTTGCCGGTAGTCACCGCTTTTACACCGGGCAAAGCCTCGGCCTTGCTGGTGTCAATGTTCAGTATCCTGGCATGGGCATAAGGGCTTCTGTTTATCTGGCCCCATAACATATTGGCTACTTCAATATCGGCGGCATACTTTGCCTGGCCAGTAACCTTGGCCCTGGCGTCTACCCGTGGTATCGCTTTGCCTAAAATCGAATAATTCCCGAAAGTTTCGTCCATTCTACTGACCTCCTCGCATCTCTCTAGCTGCTATTTCTATGGCTTCGATATATTTAACGTAACCTTCGTCGGCGCACAGGTTACCCTGTATCGCCTCTTTTACTTCTTCCCGCGTTGGGTTAGTATTCTCATCCAGTAATGCCTTCGCCGACATCACCATCCCCGGGGTGCAGAACCCGCACTCTATAGCGCCATGGTCGATCATTGCCTGCTGGATAGGGTGCAGCTTGTCACCATCAGCCACCCCTTCAATGGTGGTAACTTCACGGCCATTAGTCTGGAGCGCCAGTACCGAGCAGGACCTGACCGCCTTGCCATCAATATTAACGGTGCAGGCACCGCAAGCACTGTCCAGACAACCCACCTTGGCGCCGGTCAGCTTAAGTTCCTGCCTGAGCAAGTCCACGAGTAAGGTCTCCGCTTTCACCTCTAGCTCATAAGGTTTGCCGTTAACGGTTAATTTTAATTCCTTCATTTCACCTTTCATTCTATACTTCCTATCACGCTGCCTTGGCTCTTTCCAGAGCTAGCTGGGCTACTCGCTTCACGAAGACCTTCACCATCTCCCTCCGGTATTCTATTGAACCATGAACATCAGCGGGGGGGGTAGCTTCGGTTGAGGCTACCTCACCAGCCTTGGTAAGCAGGCCGTTGTTAATCGTCTTTCCGATTAGTAGCTTTTCTGCCTTTTTAGCCCTTAACGGGACGGAAGCAGCATTGCTAAGAGCAATTCGAGCGTCCCCGCACCCGCCCTTTGAGTCCAAGGTGATTGACACTGCTGCCCCGATAATGCTCATATCCCCTTTCATTACCATGAGTTTCTCGTAGGCAGTACCGGTGTGAGCTGGCGGGGTCGGCACCTGAATTTCAGTGAGCATTTCATTGGGTTCTAGGGCTACCTCAAGATAGTCCTTGGAGAATTCTTCCGCCTCAACAATTCTCTCTCCGGCGGAACTGGCCAGCTTTAGCTTAGCCTTCAGGGCGATTAAGACCGGGGCCGGGTCGCCGGCCGGGTCACCGTGGCAGATGTTGCCACCAATCGTGCCCCAGTTTCTAGTCTGAATTGTGGCCAGATTTCCCTCCATCTCGCTGAGCACTCCGAAATGCTTTTGGATAACCGGAGATTTCTCTATAGCTCGATGTATGGTCAGCGCCCCGATTCTCAAGCCCTTGCCCTCATCGTATTTTATATAGTCCAGATCGGTTATGCCCTTGAGGTCAATCAGGTATTCGGGGGTGAGCAGGCGTTGCTTCATGACAACCAGCATCGATTGCCCACCGGCGATTATTTTAGCCTCTTCTTTATACTTGGCAAGCAGGGAAAGGGCTTCCCTAACTGTTTTGGGAGCGAAATACTCAAAAGCAGCTATCATTTGACCTCCTCAATTCAAAAGTCACTATATCATATAAAACCTGGCAGGTTCCCGTCAAGGTTGCTCGTAAGCTCCCGGTTCGCGCCTTCAAGTCGCGCCAGGGGTACCACTTTAAAGATATAGCTTAAGGACTTGTGTGGCTTAGGCTGATAGCAGCTCCTTGAATTTGGCGGTCAGGGCCGGTAAGACCTCTTTGTAATCGGCGACGATGCCGAAGTGGGCTACGTTGAAGATATTAGCCTCTTTATCATTGTTTATGGCCACGATGTACTTTGAGCCCAGGCAGCCGCCGATGTGCTGTATGGCCCCGGAGAGGCCCACGGCTATGTATAGCTTGGGGCTGACCACCTTGCCTGTCTGGCCTATCTGGAGCGTCATCGGCGCCCAGCCCTCGTCGCAGGCGGGCCGGGTAGCGCCGACAGCGCCGCCCAGGACGCTAGCCAGCTCCCTTAACATCTCGAAGCTTTGAGCGCTGCCTATGCCGCGCCCGCCGCTAACCACCACCTCGGCGTCCTCCAGCTTCACCCCTTCCACCTCCTCTTTTATCCGCTCGACGACCTTGACCTTAAGCGCTGCAGGGTCGAGCTTGCCTTCTACGGGGATAACCTCGCCCTTCCGGGAGTCGTCGCGCTTGGCCGGCGGCACCGTCTTCGGTCTTAAGGTAGCCATCTGAGGGCGGGCAGTCTTTGATACCATTGTGGCGTGGGCGTTGCCGCCAAAGACGGGCCGGGTCGAGACCAGCATTTTGGCCGAGTCAAGTGATAGCTCCAGGCAGTCCATAGCCAGTCCGCCCCCCAGGCGGCCGTTCAGTCGCGGGGCTAAATCGCAACCGATATCAGTATGGCCGAGAAGCACGATAGAAGGAAGCTCCTTCTGGCAAAGGTCGGCCGCCATCTGAGTGTAGGCGTCGGAGTTATAGCTATCCAGGAGGCTGTCTTCGGCAATATAGACCTTATCGGCGCCGTAGGCGATTGCCTCCTGCCCCAGGCCGCCTGCTTTGCCGCCCATCAACAGGGCGCTTAAGTCCTCGCCCAGTTCATCGGCCAGCTTTCTGCCCACTCCAAGGAGCTCTATAGTGATTGGCGCCAGCTTCCCCTCAACGATTTCACCGCAGACCAGAACACCTTTATTATCCATTTTCACACCCTCCGTTTATTCCTTAAGTCATAGCAGCTTAGCCAGCTTGGCGGCCAGGTTTTCGGCCGCTTGGCCGGGGCTGTCTCCGCTAATCATCTCGCACTCGGTCTTTCGGGACGGCACGGAGAGACCGGTGACCTCGGTGTGGGCCTTAGCCTTGTCCAGCTCCGGGCCTTGAGCTCCGATATCGGCCGCCTTCCAGACCGGGACCTGGGTGCGGGCGGCAATCATGATGCGCATTCCCGCGGGAAGACGGGGCAGACCGAGCTCACTGCTGGCGGTAATCAGGCTGGGCATAGGCGCCTCCAGCACTTCATAGCCGTCCTTGACTATCCTCTTTACCTTGAGCTTCTTATCGGCGGCTTCGATATCGCAGGCGAGGGTAACCACCGGGATGCCCATTATCTCGGCCAGAATAGAGCCGACCTGGCCGTTGCCCCAGTCGGCGGACTGCCGGCCGCAGAGGACCAGGTCGTAGGCGCCGATTTTCTCGATGGCTTTGCCCAGGACATAGGCGATACCGAAGCTGTCTAGGTCTTCGAAGGCTTCATCCTGGAGAACGAAGCCTTCGTCGGTGCCCATAGCTATGGTGTGCTTCACCACCTCGGCAGCCTGCGCCGCCCCCAGGCTTATCACCGTTATCTTGCCGCCTTGCTTGTCCTTGAGCCGGCAGGCCGCCTCGACGGCCCGCTCGTCAAAGACGCTTATCACCGGCGGCACTCCCGGGGGAGGAATGACCTTTTTGGTCGCGGGGTCAATCTTGAATTTGGCCGGCGGTATCTCGGGGTCGAGCACCTGTTTAACGCAGACGATAATATTCATACTATTCCCCTCCTCTCCTGTAATTTAAGGCTGCTTCATGGCGGCTTCAACCAGTTCAACGAGGTCTTTTACCTTCAGCGAGTCCTTGATATCTTTATGTTCGATGCTCTCCTCGAACATCTGCAGACAATAAGGGCAGGCAGTCACTACGGTATCAGCCCCGGTCTTGAGGGCGTCTTCAGTGCGCATTTGATTAATCTTGGTGGTGCCGGGCTGTTCCTCTATCCACATGAGTCCGCCGCCGCCGCCGCAGCAGAAGCTGTTGTTCTTGGAGCGCTCCATTTCCTTGAAGTTTGCCCCGGGGATAGCCTGCAGTGCCCGGCGCGGCTCCTGATATACGCCGTTGTAACGGCCCAGATAGCAGGGGTCGTGATAGGTAAGTATGGAATTCAGCTCTTTAGTAAGTTTTAATTTGCCCCGCCTGATTAAATCGGCGATGAGCTGGGTATAGTGAACTACCTTGAAATCGCCGCCGTAGCTGGGGTACTCGTTCTTGATGGTATTATAGCAGTGGGGACAGGTGGCAACAATCTCTTTAATGCCGTGGCTCTTGAAGGTGGCGATATTTTGCTCCGCCATCATCTGGAACTGGAACTCGTAGCCAGCCCTTCGCGCCGGGTCGCCGCAGCAGGTCTCGGCATCACCCAGTACCGCGAAATTAACCCCAGCCGCTTTCAGCACCCTGGCCATGGCCAGGGTGGCTTCGACATTGCGCTCAACCAGGGCCCCGGTGCAACCCACCCAGAACAGGGTCCTGGCTTTATCGCCTTCAGCCAGTATTTTAACGTCCAGACCGCTCGTCCAGTCGCCCCTCAACCTCAGCGATTGGACTCCAGCCCACGGGTTGCCCCTTGACTGCAGGTTTCGGAGCATGAGCTGGGCGCTTTCCGGCATCTTGTTCTGCGACAGCACCAGATTTCGCCTGAGCTCGATTATCTTGCGTATGTGCTCTATGCTGACCGGGCATACCTCCTGGCAGGCGCCGCAGGTGGTGCAGGCCCAGATTTCCTCCTCGGTTACCACGTCACCTATCATAGTCTTGGCCTTGCTTTCCGGAGGCACCTCCGCCTTGCCGGCCAGCAGTCCGGGACCTGTCTCCAGCAGGTGCTCTTTAAGGTTGAGCACTACCTCTCTGGGCGAGAGGGACTTGCCGCTGAGCTGGGCGGGGCAGCTGGCGTGGCAGCGCCCGCAGACGGCGCAGGAATAGAGGTCGAGTAAGTCCTTCCAGGTAAAGTCCTCAATCTTGGCGGCGCCAAAGTACTCCGCCTCTTCAAGGGGGATGGGCTTGAGCACTACCTTGTGTCCCAGCGGTCGGAAGAGGATATTTAGGGGGGAGACAAGGATGTGCAGGTGCTTGGAGCGGGGAATATAGACCATAAAGCCGATAATCACCAGGTAGTGCAGCCACCACATTGCCTGGTAGACCGCCTCCAGGGTGCCCTGTGAGAGTCCGCTTCCGCTTAAGTAACCGGCCAGCGCTGACCCTAAGGGGGGCCAGGAGGCGTTGATGTCATGGGCGGAATAGCCGAAGCCGACCACGGCGACATTGAGCGCCATGAGGACAAAGACCAAAATCAGGATGATGCCGGCTTCGGCCGAGGCCTCCAGTCTCTCGGGCCTGATGATATAACGCCTGACAGCCGCCATGATTAGGGCTATTGTTACCAGCACCCCGGCAACATCCAGGATGGAGAAATAGACTACCTCAAAGTTGGTGCCCTCAATGGCTGAGGAGGCGCCGAAGCCTCCGGCCAGGCCGATAAAGATGATATAACTTATCAGGAACAGGCTGAAGCCCCAGAATAACAGGGCGTGCCCGATGCCGGCTATGTCCTTCCGGGTGACTGTTTTCAGGTTGCACCACTGGGGGATAACCTCGACCAGCATGGCCTTGATTCTCTGCCCCAGGTTGTCGAAGCGGTTTTCCGCCTTTCCCAGACGCATGAGGCGGAAGAGGAAATAGAGCCTCTGGGCGAATAAGACGGCGGCGATGGCGAACAGGACCCAGAAAATGGCATAACCCGGTATGCCCCAATAGGTTGCGCTAACCGGAGACACGCTTTACCTCCTGTTTCTTCCCTTATCTTTTTTAACCCTCTCGGGCTATGGTTCTTGCCTCCTCGGGGATAGGGGGAGGGACTGGCTCGGCCAGAATCCTTCTTACCGCCTCAAAGCGAGGGGGACAGGACTGGAAGCAGATGCCGCAGCCTATGCACTTATCCTGGTCGATGACATGGATTAAATTCTTGCCGCCTATTATCGCCTCCACCGGGCATTTCCTGAGGCAAATCATGCAGCCCTGGCACTTCTCCGGGTCGATATAGTATGAGGTCAGCTTCTTGCGGACATAGCTTTCCACCGATTCCAGGTCTCGCTTTAACTGCTCCGGGTCTTTGCCTTCGCCTATGCCCAGAGGGCCCATCTCCTTCAGCTGCTTGGTGAAGCTGGTGACAAGTTCGGCGAAACGAATTCCTTCGGAGGCGGACACCCATTCAATCCGCAGTCTTTCCGGGTTCAATCCTATCTGCTCCAGCAGTTTCTTACACAGCTTGGTCATCTCCAGGGCGTGGTAATTGCCTTCGGTGACATAATGGCATTCGTCAAGCCAGCAGCCGCCGATAAACACCCCGTCGGCCCCTTTTAGGAAAGCCCGGAAGATAAACTTCGGGTCGACTCTGCCGGAGCACATCACCCTTATCACCCTCATGTTAGGGGGGTATTGATACCGGGAAACCCCGGCGAGGTCGGCACCGGCATAGCAGCACCAGTTACATAAGAATCCTAAAATCTTTGGTTCAAACTCGTGACTCACAACCATTTTTAAAGCTCCCTAAAGAGTAACTTTTTTTTCATTAGCGGACCTTGACCAGGGCGGGAAACGCCGCGTCAATTCCGGCAAAGATTTGCTCATCAGTAAAGTGTTTCGAGGAAATAGCCCCCGTTGGGCACTTTGTATTACAGAGACCATCTCCCTTACAGAGGACGGGAATAACCCTGGCCTTTTTGCCTTCCGGCGTATCGTGCATCTCTATGGCGCCGTATTTACAGACCGCCTGGCACTGCCCACAGCCGACGCACTCGCTCTCATTTACCTCGCAGATGGCGCCAGAGGCGGTGACGGTATCCTTGGAGAGAACGGTTGCCGCCCGGCCGGCAGCTCCGTAGGCCTGGGCAATCGTTTCCGATATATTCTTGGGATAGTGAGCTATCCCGCAGAGGAAAACGCCGTCGGCGGCAAAATCAACAGGCCGTAATTTTACATGGGCTTCCATGAAGAAACCGTCCGGGTTCAGAGGCACCTTGAATAGCTGGGATATTTCATTGCTCGTCGCCGAGGGAATGACGGCGGCGGCCAGGGCCAGGGCATCGGTATCTATAGAGACCTTCTTGGCTAGAATAGGGTCGGTGGCGGTAACCCTTAGGATACGCTTGCCGCCCTCTTCAACAACTTCCACCTGGGGCTTGTCCTCCGGCTCGTAGCGAATGAACTTCACCCCCCGGTTGGCCGCTTCCCGGTAATAGTCCTCGGCAAAGCCGTAGGTCCTCATATCTCGATAGAGAATGTAGATATCCATCTGGGGGTTGAGCTCTTTTAGTTTCAAAGCGCAGGTTATGGCGTTACTGCAACATACCCGGCTGCAGTAGTTTCGGTCTTCGTTTCGGCAGCCCACGCATTGAATCATCACCAGGCTCTGGGCGCCGGTTACCTTCTCTTCCCCCTTGGCGATCTGCTCCTCTAACTCCAGCAGGGTAAATACCCTATCATCCTGCCCGTAAAGGTATTCGGTGGGTTTATATTCTTCGGCGCCGGTAGCGATGACGGTTATGCCGTGTTTTATCTCCTTGATCCTTTCCCCCGACTTCACCTTGGTTACGAAATTGCCCACGTAACCGGAGGCCTCGGTGATGGTAGCATCGGTATACTTGTGAATCAAGGGGTGCCGGTATACCTTGCTTATAATATCGCTCAAATAGGCCTGGACATCCATCCCTTCCAGGATGTAATGAATTCTGCGGGCTATGCCCCCCAGCTCTTTATCCTTCTCCACCAGATAGACCTCAAATCCCTGGTCGGCCAGGCTCAGGGCACTGGTCATGCCGGCTATGCCGCCGCCGACCACCAGCCCCCTTTTGTCCACCGGCAGCTCAAATTCGGTTAAGGGCTGTAAAAGAAGGGCTCGGGCTACCGACATCCGCACGATATCCTTTGCCTTTTTGGTGGCGGCTTCCTTTTCCCGGGAGTGGACCCAGGAGCAGTGTTCCCTTATATTGGCGAATTCAAAGTAATATGGATTGATTCCCCCCTCGCGGAGCGTGTCCCGGAACAGCGGCTCATGCGTCCTGGGGGTGCAGGCGGCGACGACCACGCGGTTAAGCCCCTTTTCCCTGATGGCGTCGGCTATCCTCTCGGCGGCATCAGTAGAACAGGTAAAGAGGTCTTCCTGGGCGTGGACGACGTTGTCCAGGGTCAAGGCGTATTCAACCACCGAAGGGACGTCTACCACCCTGCCGATGTTGGCCCCGCAATGACAGACAAAGACCCCCACCCTCGGTTCCTCGCCGGAGACATCCCTTTCCGGTGGATATACCCTTTCTTTGGCCAGCTTCCCTCGCCGGTAGGCAAGGAGTTGACTGCAGAGGGCGTCGGCCCCGCTGGCGGTCATAACCGACTCGGGGATATCTATGGGACCACGGAAGGCTCCGCTGACGAAAATTCCCGGGCGGGAGGTCTCAATAGGAGTATCGGGATTGGTTTTACAGAATCGGTGAGAATTGAGTTCGATGCCGAACTTATCGGCCAATTTTTCCACGTCGTTGGGGGGGGTCAAGCCGACGGCTAATACAACAAGGTCGAACTCCTCCTCTTTTACTCCGTCATCGGTAGCGTATTTTATGGTTACATTCTTGCTTTCCGGCAGTTCCTTGCCTATCGATACGTAGCTTCTTATAAAGCGAATGCCGGGAAGATTCTCCGTCCTCTGATAAAATCGCTCAAAGTCCTTGCCGAACGAGCGGATGTCGTTGTGGAATATGGTACACTTGGCATCGGCGTCATGGTCTTTGGTTAAAATCACCTGCTTCTGGGTGTAGGTGCAGCATACGGCCGAGCAGTAGCTGTTGCCGCCGGGGATAACCTGCCGGGAACCGACGCAGGAAATCCAGGCTATATTCTTGGGGTGCTTGCCGTCGGAAGGGCGCCTTATCTCGCCTTCGTAAGGCCCGGTGGAGCATAGTATTCGTTCAAAGTCGAGGCCGCTTACCACGTTCGGCATCTTGCCGTAGCCATAGTCACCCCTCGGCCTGGCGTCAAATGCCTCGTAGCCCGGAGCCAGGATGATGGCCCCTACCTCTATTTCTAGCTTCTTCTCCTTTTGATGGAGGTCTATGGCGTCGTTCTTGCAGACTCCCACGCAGATGTTGCATTTCTCGTCTTTAAGGAAGAGGCAGGTCTCGGGGTCTATATAGGTGATAAGCGGCACCGATTGGGAGAAGTATATATGGGTGCATTTACTCAAGGACAGGTTTTGATTATATTTATCGGGGATTTTGACCGGGCAGTACTCGGTGCAGGTGGTACAACCCCGGCATTTATCATCTAAAATGTATCTGGGCTTCTTAATCAGGGTTACCTTGAAGTCTCCGGCTTCCCCTTCCACCTTGTCGACATCGGTATAGGTCATAATCTCTATATTGGGATGCCGGTCGCATTCAATGAACTTGGGAGATTCGATGCACAAAGAGCAGTCGTTGGTGGGGAAGGTCTTATCGAGCTGGGCCATCTTGCCGCCGATAGCCGGCGATTTGTCGACTAAATAAACCTTAAAGCCCATCTCGGCCAGGTCAAGGGAGGCCTGGATACCGCTGATTCCCCCACCGACGACCATAACATCGCCGATGTTGCTTTCTTCTTCGGTACTGTTAACAATCTGTTCTTCAACCGTTTCTTTTTCCACTTCGCTTCGTCCTTAAATCAAGTTTCTGGGACTTGCCTAAATCGCCTCCTGGATAATCTCGGTGATGTCTTTAATCTCGATGACTTTACTGTCCTCCAGGGTTAATTGGCTGTCCTTAAAATTGATGATGCAATACGGGCAGGCGGTGACCAGCACCTCAGCCCCGGCATCGATGGCTTGTTGTAGTCTCAAGTCGGAGAGCCTTTCCCCCTTTTTGGTCTCCATCCAGATTCTTCCCCCGCCGCCGCCGCAGCAAAGGGAGTTTTCTCTGGAATCGGCCATCTCAACCAGTTCTAAACCGGGCACCTTCTTTAAGACCTCTCTGGGTTCGTCGTATATGCCGTTATGCCGCCCCAGGTAACACGGGTCGTGGTAAGTAACCTTCTTCTTATACTCCCTGGTGAGCTTTAGTTTTCCCTCATTGATAAGCTCGAATAGATATTGGGAGACATGGACCACCTCAAAGTTGGCCTTAAATTCGGTATACTCGTTTTTGAAGGCGTGGTAGCAATGAGGGGAGGAAACCAGGATTTTCTTCACCCCGTTATCGATAAAGGTCTTGATGTTTTCCTTAGCCAGGCGTTTGAATAATTGCTCGTTGCCCGCCTTGCGCACGCTCTCGCCGCAGCAGACCTCTTTGGAGCCTAGAATCCCGAAGTCCACCCCGAGCTTGGTCAGGATTTGGCCGGTTGCCCGGGCTACGCTCTGGACTCGCGGGTCGAAGGCCGGGGTACAGCAGGGGAAATACAATAGCTCGGTGCCCTCGGTGAAGTCCTTTATTCCCAGGTCTTTGGCCCAGTTGGCCCGGCCCTCCGCTTCCTGCTGCCAGGGATTACCGACACTGGCGATGCTGGTCATTACTCCCCGCAGGTTGGGGATGCTGGCCGGGACTACGCCGTCGGGGACTAAGAGGCGGCGCATAGCCCTCATGACATCGATAATTTTCACCCCGCGCGGGCAGCGCTCCACGCAGGCGCCGCAGGTGGCGCACAGCCATATGTCCTCCGAGCCGAAATCGACCACGCCTAACTGTGCCTGGTGGATAATACTGCGAACGAAGAATTTTCTCACCCGGTTCCAGGGACAGGCCGTCTCGCACAGTCCGCATTGATAGCATAAACTGAAGGCTTCTCCACCAGTTTCTTTTATGCCGTCTATTACCTCTTTAAAGGGGGCTAAGGCCAGAGTCTCCATTATCTTTTTTAATCCTCTTCTTTCGCCTTAATGTTTTAACCCTTGGCTAATCGGGCCAGGCTGTCCTTTACCGTCTTCAATCCGTGTTTTTTTACTAATGATTCCAGTCCTATCTCCATCTCCTCCGGCTTCTCTTCTTCTTCACCTTCCTCTTCCCTTTCTTCGTAGGTCAGGGCATCGGATAGGCACCACTGGACACATAGCGGCTCTTCCAGCGGCGGTTCTTCTTCACACATATCGCATTTTAGAGGGAGGTCGGAATCGGGGTCTTTGAAAAGGTCCCGGGACGGGCAGGAAGCCCGGCAGAAACTGCACTCGTCATATTGCTTGCCGTCAATGGTATAAATGTCTCTGCCGTTACATTCGGCTTCGGTATACTCGCCGGCCAGTACCGGAACATAAATATCTTTTAGCGGGTCAAAAAGCACCCGAATCCGGGACCTCTCCGGGTTGGTGCTGCTGTATTTCGGCGCGGCGTGAAAGGCGGAGCAGACTGCCTCACATGAACGGCAACCGTTGCATTTGTCGACGTCTATCTTGATTACCTTGACTTTTTTCATTTTTTAGAATCCCTCTTAGTGGCAGGTTTCTGGCTTTTGGTGCTCTTTGCCGCCTTGGCTTTTTTCTCTTTATAGACCCCTCTTTGTTCAAAGTCCTGGCTGACGTAATCCAGCCCCAGTTCTTCTAAAGTCTCTTTGGTGGGAATACCTTCGTTGTTCCATCCCTTGAATTTATAGTACTCGTCGAGCAGTTTAGCCTCTATCTCAGGGAATCTCCTCTTCCAGTGGTCTTCAGGCGGCTTCTCGTCGGCTCGCCTCATGCCCCTTCTGACGTTAATGGCTCTAATTAGAGTCCGGTTCCTTCTGGCTATCTGCCATAGTTTAGCTTCATCGATGTCCATCCCGGTGGCGGATGAGATTAACCTGGGCAAATTGTGGATATGATAGGGAGGCTTGATGGGAAACGACGACAGGCCGGCGCAGATGCCGGTGGCGTCGTCGATGTAGTGCATCGTCTCCTGCCATTCCACCAGCTCGCAGGTGGCTTCAGGCGTCGGGAAATTGGGAAAGGCGGTGCCCGGTTCCCCCCAGTTCAGGACGAAGTCCTTAATCTCTTCTTTGGGCACCTGTATCCAGTCCTTGACGAACTCCTCCCTCTCCTCTTTGGTAGGGAAGGGCGCCTGGGGTATCTGCCCCTCAATCTGGGTAATATTTATCTTCTCACCGGTGGACCACATGAGATAGTAAATAGGGTTCAGCGTCCCCAGTTTGATAGGAATCTGCTCATGTTTCTTAATAGTATTATGGTCGTAGGCCTCTGCCCCCTTGCCAATCTTACGAGCCGCCCAGTAAACGCCATCGGCCAGAACATCTCCGATACCTTCCCGCCGCACGATTTTTTCAAGCAGATAGAAGAATCTCTCCTCGTTATCGGCGGGGAATCCGGGCATGTCCTGGTCGGTCAGGATGCTGGCTTCATAGAGCTCAACGGCGAAGGCCATAACCTGTGGGGTTGTGTATCCGTCGACTCCATACTCCTGGGCCAGGCCGGCGATTCTAAAACCAAAATCCAGGTCCGACATGGCGGCCATGGTATAGGTAAGCTTGGAGTAGCATTTCATCATGTATCTTTCCAGTTTGGGGTGGGTAATTATTCCCCCGCATTTCATCGGGCAGTTGTAGCAGCTTATCAGCCGCTCCACCGTTTTGTCCTGGGTCTCTTTCCACTTGGCTTCGACTTCCTCGTTCCAAAAATTCTTTCGCCTTTCGCGGGCATTGCCCCAGGCGAAACTGGCGGTGTGCCACTGCTCGTCGTGTAGCGACATCTCCTGGGGCGAGCCGAGCCCGGCTAAAATGGGCGGCACCCCCTTAATCGGATTTTCTCCCCGGTGCTGTATGTATTTCAGCACTTCGGTGCAGAGCTCAAAAAACTCAGCCGGTTGGGCGATATTGATGTCCTTGGTTCCGCGGACGGCTATCGCCTTTAACCCCTTGTCTCCCATAACGGCGCCTATTCCGCCCCGGCTGGCGCTGGAGCGGCCCTGCTCGATGGAGGCGAAATAGACCCTATTTTCACCGGCCAGGCCGATGGTTGCCACCTGGGCTTTCGGCTCCTTCAACTCCTGCCTGATAAGCTCGGCGGTTTCAAGGGAGCCTTTGCCTTTAAGATGGCTGGCATCGCGTATTTCTACTTTGTCGTTGTGTATCCACAGATAGACCAGTTCGGGGGACCTGCCGCGAATGACCACTTTGTCGTAGCCGGCAAACTTCAGCTCCGGTGCCCAGAATCCTCCCATTATTGAATAGGCCATTAACAGGGTCTGGGGAGAAAAGGTAGAAACAATGGTGCGATTGGCGCCCGGAGCCGGCGTGCCGGCTAGGATTCCGGCGCTGAATATGAGCAGGTTCTCCGGGTCGAATGGTTTAGTTTCAGGGGGGACCCTGTCCCAGAGCATCCTGGCGTTGGTACCCAGACCCCCCAGGTGGAGTTCAGTTAGTCCCGGGTCAGTTCCCTCTTTCTCAATGCTTCCCCGGGATAAGTCGATTTCTAGGTTAATCCCTGTCTCGGCAAACCTCATTTTTTACCCCCTAAAGGCTACCTGTCCTCTAAATAGCACTTCCGGCTAAGTGTTTAGCCCTCCTTGCGCCCCGGTATTTCCTGGACACTGAATCGAAGTATTCATTGGCTTTCTCGGTGAGCAGGCCGCGGTATTCATTGAATAGAGCCGTTGCCTGGGGACGCAGCCAGTTATCGGGGAGCAGTTCCAGCGGCAGGTCCGGGTCGGAGAAGGGCAGCTTGCGGTATTCATGGATAAGGTTGAAGCGGGCCACAAAACACTCGCTGGATTCAATAGTTTCTCCATTCTCTAATCGTCTCCGGTGCTCTTCCAGCTTGGGGTGATACTCGCCCAGGAAACCGACGTACTTCTGGTGTATCTTGCCCAGGTCCCAGCAGTGGGAGACTATCTTCCTCGGGTCGGTACCGCCCTGATGCTGGGCACTGAAGATATTAACATATTCCTCGATATTGAGTCTCTCTAGCAGGTTCTTCACCTCTCTGGTCAGGTCGTAGGGTGAGATCCAGGTAGCCTCGCCTAGAGCCCCGTAGCCCATCAAGCCCAGCTCAAGGCGCAGCCTGTCCCTTGCCTGCCGCTTGCGTTCCGGTATGGAGTAGGTAACGATATTCCAGTTTCCGTCCCAGCGGGACTCCTTGCGCTGGAAAATGCGCTGCGCTCCCTCGGTCAGCAGGCTGTGCCCCTCATTGGTCAGCGAGTAGTAGCTTTTGCGGTTGCTACGCTTTGCCTTGAGGAGACCGGAACGGCACATCCTGGAGACCGCCGACCTGATAGCCTGCTCCGACAGGCCGAAATTGCTCAGCAGCCTGACCAGACTGCCAATTCCGATTTCGCCGCCCCTATGGAGCACGTAGTCGCCATAGAGGGTCAGCATAGCGGCTCTAGGACCAAACATCAGTATGTCTCATATTTAATATTGCGTTAATTTCACGCTATATTATAATACTAGCATACGGCATCGGTCATGTCAATACTTTTTGGCTTCAAGTAATCTTTAAAAGATGGCTTGGGCTGGAGCTAGCCAGCCCGCCTTAAAACTGCTATATTTAGAGAGAGGTGGAGGCCCCGTAGATAAAATGGCAAAAGATAGAAGCCTGGAGTGGGTTGAATACACCAGGGTGAATGCCAGGGTTACTAAGGCTAAGGAAAGGGTAGTAACCGAGCTCGGTCTGTCGATTATCGTAAACGGAAGGCATTTCGCCACCGCCATGATAACGCCCATGATGGAGAAGGAGTTCATCGTCGGGCATCTGTTCGGGCAGGGAATTATAGAAAATGCCGCCGACATAAAATCGATTAAACTAAAAGAGAACACAGCCGAGGTAACTTTGCTTAAAAAAGATAAGGCGGAGCGCTCTCCGGAAATACATTCCGATTTCAGGGTCAGCCGGGAAGATATATTCGGTGGGGTCAACGCCATCCTGAAATCTAAAATATACGCCGAGACCGAAGCCATACACTCTGCGGGGCTGTTCAAACGGGGGGCAGAACCGCTCTGCATAGCCGAAGACGTCGGCAGGCACAATGCCCTGGACAAGGTTATTGGCTATGCCTTGATTAATAGGGTTGATTTCAGGGATACCTTTGCCGCCTCAACCGGGAGGATGGTCTCCGAAATGGTGTCGAAGGTCTGCCGGGCCAATATTCCGGTGGTGGCGACCAAGACGGCGGTAACCGGGTTGGCCGTTGACATTGGCCAGAGGTGCGGATTAACCATTATAGGCTTTGTCAGGGATATAGGGATGAAGATTGCCAAAGACAGTGACATAAGTATTGCCACTGAGAGGGGAATGAAGATTTACACCAATCCCCAGAGAATACTCTATTGATGAGAGACGGGCTCCCCCAAAATTTCGGCGATATCCTTAATCACCAGCTTTTCTTCTATCCCCTCGTCCTTTATGGCTTCGCCAAGCATGACGGCGCAGGTAGGGCAGGCTACCGCCAGGACGCTAGCCCCGCTCTTACCGGCTTCTCTTACCCTGATTCTCGACGGGCTGTTTTCGCCGCCGCCAAAGAAGTCGGTGTAGAAATTGGCGCTGCCCCCGCCACAGCAGAAGGAATTCTCGCGGTTTCTTTCCATCTCTACCAGCTCAACCCCGGGGATTGCCGCTAGTATCTGGCGCGGCGCTTCATATTCACCAGCGTGTCTCCCCAGAAAACAGGGGTCGTGATAGCTCACTCTCCTGTTGAGCTTTGAGGTCGGCTTTAGTTTTCCCTCTTTGATAAGGTCAGCGAGTATCCTGGTGTAGTGGAATACCTCTAATCCGCCGGGATATTCCTTCCGGAAGACATTATAGGCATGGGGGGAAAGGGTGATAATCTTCTTCACCCCGGCATCTTTAAAAAGCTGGCTGTTCTTCTCTCTCAACATCTGGAAGATGCGGCTCTCGCCGAGCATATTGACTTCGTTGCCGTCGCACTCTTCTCTAGAACCCAGGATGCCGAAAGAAACTCCGGCTTTAGTTAACAGCTCGCCCAGCGCTTTAGCGGCTCTCTGTCCCTTCTCATCGAAAGAGCCGACACAGCCGACATAAAAGAGGAACTCCTGCCCTTGGTAAGGCTCTATCCCCATGCCTTCGGCCCACCGCCCCCGGTTTTCCCTCGGCTCCCGGTAGGGGTTGCCGTAGGCTTCGATATTGCGGAAAAAACGGGCTACCTTGGGCATAACCAGCCCGTTGGCCACCACCTCTTCCCTTGTCGCTGTTATTATATTGACAATCTCATCGTTAAAGGGGAACTTGCAGCTCTGGACGCAGTTATTACAATTGGTGCAGGCATATAGTATCTTGCCCAGTGACTCGGACCACTCTATTTCCTCTTCCATCCAGGCCCTTATCAGCCACATTAAGCCGCCCGGTGAATAGCTCTTCAGGCGGAACCTGTTGTAGATGGGGCAGTTAAACTCCGAGTAATCTAAGGTCAGCTGGCAGTATCCGCAGCCAAAACACCTATGGATTATATCTTTATAGTCCTGCAGAGAAATCTAGGTCACCTCCCAGTTTCCCGGATTCATGATATCGTTGGGGTCCAGCGTTTTCTTTATTCTGTCCATCAACTGACGGGTGTTGGCGTCCATCTTTTCCAGGATTAGTTTCTGCGCCGGAAGTTCCGGCTTCCAGACTATACCGCCCAGCTCCAGGGTCAGCCGGTTGGTTTCATCCAGAGCCCCTCTGGCTCTCCCCGCCTCTTCGGCAACGGCGCGGTTGAAGGGGTAGGAGTAGGCGAGCATAACGCTATGACCATTGGGCAGAAGCTGTATGCCCAGTTGATAGAGCAGGTCGTACTTGTGGGCAATCTCGATGCCGCTCCGCCAGGCCTGGGGTATTACCTCTATGGGCAGTATGGCCCCGGTGTATTCAAAGCCGCCGCCTTTCCTGAAATCGGCGGCGGTGGCGGCGAAGGGGGGCACGCCGAGGAACCTCTCCCGCAGCGGGGTCAGTGCCGGCTCTTCGGTTACCGGCAATATCTTATCCGGGTACTTCTGGAAAATCCGGTTGTGTAGTTCCTTCTTGGTCTCAAACTCTTCTTTTGACTGGCCGGAAACAACGATAATATAGAATATGTGCTGCGCCCACCTCGGCTTCTCCTGGGTGATAATGAAACAGTTCTCCAGGAGGTTAATCTGGCTGAGCTCGGCGATAATCTCCGGGATTAGCTCGACGCTGTCAGAGGAAAACAGCAACAGGTCTCGGAAGGCGGGCTTGGGGAAGAGCTGAATCGAGAGCTTGGTGACGATGCCGGTCGTTCCCAGCCAGCCCAGAAAGAGGCCCATGAGGTCGGGGAGGGGGTCGCGGCTGAACCATTTGGGGCTTACCGAGCATGAGCCCAGCCGGCATAGCTCACCGGTGGGCAGGACTACCTCCATGCCGTTGACCATCTGCGAGTTGACGCCGTACCTGGGGGTGAGGTGGCCGTGCCCGTGAATAAGTATGTTGCCGACTATGGTGGCGGTGGGGGGCGACTCCGGGGTTGAGTGCTGGAGACCGGGGTGATGCTTCTCGAGGTAGGCCCTCAAAGCCGCCTGGGTGACGCCGGCCTCGATTACGGCGTAACGGCTGGCCTGGTTTACCTCGATTATTCTATCCAGCCTTTTCATGTCCAGGACGATGCCGCCCTTGAGGGGAACGGTCAGCGCCGACAATGTCAGCCCCGCCCCCATCGGGGTAATGGCTATCTTTTCCCGGTTGGCCAGCCTGACTATCTGCTGTACTTCGTCGACCGTCCCGGGCATGACGACGCCGTCGGCCCTACGCGGTTTCTGCGCCCCCGGGTCGCGGGAGTAGAGATAAAGCTCTTCGGGGCGGTCGGAGACATAGTCCGCGCCGACGATTTCAGCCAGCCGGCTTAAAAATTCCTCTTTCATAGCTGCTTACATTCTAACATACCGCCAGCTACCGGTTCCCCGCGCTACTAGCCCAATCAGCGGTCTAATCCTTGATGTCTGCCAGGGGTCTCTTAAACGGGTCAATGGCGCTGGGCATTTTGCTTGGTATCTGAATTTGTTTGGCCCATTCTGTTTCAGGATTGCCCGGGTTATTTCCCTCGGTTGCTTCCTCTGACTTCTCAATATGCCCCCGGTATTTCTTACTGAAACACAGGTAGTAGTGTCGGCCACGATAAAGGGGACATTCCCCGCATAATTTGCCGGTGAAGGGACATATCATGTCTTCCTTAGCCAAAAGCAATACCCCCAATCACTTGCAGATTACCCATCTTTTGCCTGCCACCAGCCTAAAGGACTACTAGAGCTTGGGGCGGCGCCGTAGTGTCTCCGCTAAATCAAACGGCATAACCTCCGGCTTTAATGCCCCGTATACCGTAAAAACATTTTGGAAATGGCTGAATTCCGGCTCTATAGCAGCTACCTCCTCAGGTGACAATGGACTCACGCCGCAGGGACGCAGAGGCGTATTTATTTGTACTTCATCGGGGAAAAGCTGCTCGGCTATTTTGGCCATGTCGGCAGCGCAGCCCCTGTTGGCCTCAATGAACATCATCTGGAGGGCGAGCTTCCCCCGGTACTCTTCCCTGAAGAGTTGAAGCGCCTTAAGGATTTCAGCCAGTGTCTGGCTGCCGATAGGACGGTTGATTTCACCAAAAAGCTCCTCGTTAGGTGCATCAACCTTGGCCACGATCATATCAGCCAGGGCGAGCTCGCGGCGCACCTCTTCTCTGGGCATCAAGGAAGAATTGGTAAGAACCGCCACCGGCAGTTTCAGGGCCGACTTCACCAGCCCTATTGCCTCGCCTAGGTTAGATGCCAGGCTCGGCTCGCCCATCCCTGAGAAGGTAGCATAGTCGGCGGCAACGCCTTCTACTTTTTTCAATTCTCGGGCAAGCCTGTCCAGGCTGACGAACTCTTTACGTTCCATCTCAGGGTGAGCCGTCTTCCCCAGCTGGCAGTAGACGCAATCAAAGGAACAGGTATTTACCCTGGTGGACAGGAGGTCGATACCCAGCGACCTGCCCAGCCTCCAGGATGATACCGGTCCGTAGATAACAGAGTTAGCCACTAGGCTGTACCTCTAGTGGCCGATGTATTTTTGATAGGCTTTCTTCCACGGTTCTTTCTTTACTATCAAATAGTCTCTTATCGCTGCCTTCAGCGTGTCTGCGGCTAGAAGTGCGCAGTGCTGGCTTTCTTCGGGTAGCCCTCCCAGGGCATTCAAGACCTTCTCTTGGCTTATCCTCTGGGCTTCAGCCAGGCTTTTACCCTTGGCCATCTCGGTTACCATGCTGCCCGAAGCGAGAGTCGTGCCGCAGCCGTCGGTCAGGAAGGTGGCGTTGGCAATAGTGCCGTCCTTCACCTTTAGCCACATATGCATGGTGTCGCCACAGGGACCGGTTACCCGCCCGAAGCCGTCGGCATCCTCAAGGTCTCCCAGGTTCTTCGGGTTCATGCTGTGCTCGACGACGGCTTCGGAATATATCCTTTTCATTTCCTGCTTGATTAGTTCTTCAAACTGCTCCCATGATGAAGACATTGTCTTAACTCCTAATCCCGGAGATGCCATCCCACAGCTTCTCTATCTCCTGCGAGACCCTGCCGCTGGCGTATTCCACTACCGGCTTACCCCGCACCATGGCTTCGGTGACGGCGTTGTCAAAGGGAATCCTGGCGGCTACGCTTATTCCTTGGTCGGCGCAATAGCCCTCAATCCGGCGGGTATTCTCCTCGTTGAGGTCGTACTTGTTTATACAGACTTCCGCCGTAACGCCGAAGTGGCGGCAGACGCCGAGCACCCTCTCCAGGTCGTGTATCCCGGAGAGTGTCGGCTCGGTTACCAGCAGGGCGGCGTTGGCCCCGGAGAGCGATGAGATGACCGGGCAGCCGATGCCGAGGGGGCCGTCGCTTAGAATATAGTCCAGGTTTCTCTCCTGGGCAATCTGCCTGGCCTTCTGCCTCACCTGGGCTACCAGCTTCCCCGAGTTCTCCTGGGCGATTCCCAGCCGGGCGTGCACCAGAGGCCCGTATTTGGTATCGGCGATAAACCAGTGCCCGGAGAGGTTTTCTTCCATGGCGATAGCATCAACCGGGCAGATATGGAAACAAAAGCCGCAGCCCTCGCAGGCGACGGGGTCAACCGTGTAATCCTTAATAGCGTCAAAGCGGCACAGCTCCTGGCACAGACCGCACCGGGTGCATTTCTCCTCGTCAATAACGGCTGTCTGCCCGCTCCAGAACTCGGTCTTCTCTTTCAGCGAAGGCTTTAGCAAGAGATGGAGGTCGGCGGCATCCACGTCGCAGTCAGCCAGCACCTTGTCTTTGGCCAGCGCCGCCAGCGAGCCGACGATGCTGGTCTTGCCGGTGCCCCCTTTACCGCTTAAGACTACGATTTCTCTCATCTACCGTCTCCTTGATACTGTCAAAAAGCTGGCCGAAGCTTTCCCGCCACTGCGGCATGCCCTCGGCCAGGGTTATTCCCTTAGAGTAAAGGCGGGCAATCTCGGTATCCAATGGGATGGTGAGCATGATTGGTATATTCTCTTTGCGGCAGTACTCTTCCACCTTGTTATCGCCGACGCCGGCGCGGTTGAGGACGACGCCGCAGGGAATACCGAGCTGTCTTATCGTTTCCACGGCCAGGACCAGGTCGTTGAGCCCGAAGGGGGTCGGCTCGGTTACCAGCAGGCAGAAATCGCTGTCCTTGACCGCCTCCACCACCGGGCAGGAAGTCCCCGGGGGGATATCGATGATAACCACGCCGTTACCATCGGCCTGTTCTTTCACCCTCCTGATGACCGGCGGCGCCATGGCCTCGCCGACGGTGAGCCTGCCCTGAACAAACTCTATGCCGTCGGCGTTCCCCCACTCCACAACGCCCGTTTCCCGGCCCTGCTCGGAGATAGCCTCTTCCGGGCAGAGATAGCTACAGGCACCGCAGCCGTGGCAGAGCTCGGGGAAAACGAGGACGCGGTCGGGTAGTACCGCCAGGGCGTTATAGGCGCAGACCTCGGCACACTTGCCGCAGTAGGTGCACTTCTTCTCGTCTACCTTAGGCACCTGGATGCAGACCGCCTCTTTGCCAGTAATCACCGGCCTTAAGAATATGTGGGCATTGGGCTCCTCGACATCGCAGTCAAGAAGCCTGACCTTACGGCTGTCTTTCAGGGAGAGGGCAAGGCTGGTGGCTACCAGCGTCTTACCCGTCCCGCCTTTACCGCTGGCAACAGCTATTATCATCTAGCCCCTGACCATCTTTGTCCCGCACTTGGGGCAGCTGACATTGTAGCAGGGGGTACCCGCCTGGTGCGGGGCCCTGGCCCCACAGCTAGGGCAGAGGCAGTCGCCGCCGGGGCCGGCCCCGGCTCGGGTGCCCCTCATCCGACCGCCCCTCTGACCGCCCCCTCGGGGCGGCCCGGTTCCATCTCCTCTAGGCATAGTTTCACCTCCCCTGTTGACTGACGAACTTCAAACTTCTCCGGCACTAGGTACACCGGGATTCATAGATTGGCATGGCTATTGCCTCTTCTTCGAGTGCCTCTCTGGTGGAGCAATACTGACCATTAACAGTGCCCCAGTGTATCTGCCAGTATCTTTACCTCGTCCCCATCTTTTAGCTTTACCTCAAGACCATGATTTAAAAGCACAAAATTCTTGCCGTTAACAAACACGTCGTAATCTAATTTCAGCTCTCTGGTTATGGGGCAAATCGGCTCAAAATCAACACCCGCTTGCTTGTAACGAGACCCTACTTCGGCAAGTAATGCTCTCAGCGTGTCACCTTCTACATCTATTGCGGCAAACCCTTTCTCCTTCGCATCTGGCCATGGTGCGTAAAATGCAGGTAGGGATGAGGAGGAGGTCCCCAGAGTCACTTGCCCGTCATAATTAACCAGAACTCTCAATTGCTCAAAATGGGGAACTATTGCTACCCTCATGCTCACCCCCCTGAACTCTCGTCTTTCTTTTCCAGCGCCTCGATGCGGCGCTGAATCTCGGCCAGTTGCTCGGCTAATGCCTGCGACTGGGCTTTGAGCGCCCCCAGTTCCTGCTCCGGGCTTTGCGGCTGGGGCGCCGGGCTTACCGGCGGGGTCATGCCCAACCCCATACCCATGCCTCTGCCCATGCCCTTA
>DUEC01000038.1 GCA_011176635.1 Dehalococcoidia bacterium
GGGTGTTCAAGAGGGGCTAGCGCCCCTCTTTTCCTTAAAGAGGGTGGCGGGTGGGAAAAGATGAAATTGGGGAGGGGAAAGGAAATCTTAGAAGCAAAGCTTACGAGGGCGGGCTGGGCGGGAAGAAAAACCAAAGGTTAAAAACAGAGAAGGAAAAACATTTAGCCAAACGCTTCGTTATGGTATAATTAGCAATGAAAATTTTACTATCCTGTTCTATAACTCCCCATATATGACAAAGGCAAGGAGGCATAAGCATGCAACAAGGCCAGAAAGCCATTCTCTGGTTCAACGAGGTCACCAAAAACGATGTGCCCACCGTCGGCGGCAAAGGGGCCAACCTGGGTGAAATGACCAGGGCGGAAATACCCGTCCCCCCCGGCTTTATCGTCACCGCCCACGCCTACTTCGACTTCCTTAAAAAGTCAGGGCTCAGGGACAAAATTCGCCGCATCCTCCAGCCGCTAGACCCCAGCGACAGCAAACAGCTCCAGCAAATTGCCGCCAAGGTTAAAAAACTAATCATGGACGCCGCTATGCCCCCAGAACTAGCCAGCGATATTGAGCAATCCTACCTCAAGATGGGCGAGGGCCTGGTGGCGGTGCGCTCCTCAGCCACCGCCGAAGACCTGCCCGAAGCCTCCTTTGCCGGTCAGCAAAGCACCTTCCTCAATGTGGAAGGGGGAAAAGAGGTGGTAGCCGCCGTCCAGGAGTGCTGGGCATCCCTCTTTGAACCACGGGCTATCTTCTACCGGCACCATCAAGGCTTTGACCACTTCAAGGTCGGCATTGCCGTCCCGGTGCAGAAAATGATTCAATCTCAAGCCTCAGGGGTGATGTTCACCCTGGAGCCGGTAACCAGCACCAGCGACAAGATTGTCATTGAGGCCGTCTTCGGCCTGGGCGAGGCTATTGTCTCCGGGGAGATAACCCCCGACCTGTATGTCGTCGATAAAGACAGTTTAAAAATCCTTACTCGTAAAACGGTCAATCAAGAATCACAGCTAATCAAAAATCCAGATGCCAACGCCAAAGAGGCCAACGTCTGGATGTCACTACCCACCTCAACCCAGTCCCAGCCGAAACTGAGCGACAGCGAAATCACCAAACTGGCCTGGCTGGGCAAACAGATAGAAGACCACTACCGCTTCCCTCAAGACATTGAATGGGCCAAGGAAGATAACAAGATATATATCCTCCAGACCCGCCCGGTAACCACCATCAAGGAAGTGGCTGAGGCTGAACCTGAAATTACGGCGCCGGTGCTCCTCAGCGGGGATGAAGCCAGCCCGGGCATAGCCTCAGGGCCGGTGAAAATAGTCCCCAAGGCATCAGAGATAGACAAGGTAAAAAGCGGTGACGTGCTGGTGGCGGAGATGACCACCCCCGACTTCGTCCCGGCGATGAAACGGGCAGTAGCCATCGTCACCAACCGCGGCGGCAGGACGGCCCACGCCGCCATTGTCAGCCGCGAACTGGGTATCCCCTGCGTCGTCGGCACCGAGCAGGCGACAACCACCCTGACCGATGGCCAGGTAATCACCGTAGACGGCTCTCACGGCAAAATCTACGACGGCAAGGTGACCAGAAGAATAAAGACCACCGCCGTCGCCGATATCCTCAGAGAGGCAATCACCACCAAGACCAGGGTCTATGTAAACCTGGCCCAGCCCGAGCTGGCCGAAACGGTAGCCGTCCGCAACGTTGACGGCGTGGGCTTACTGCGGGCCGAGTTCATGATTGCCCAGATTGGGGAGCACCCCCAGTATATGATTAGCCAGAAGCGGGGAGCGGAATTCGTCAAAAAACTGGCGACAAGCATCAACATCTTTGCCAAGGCCTTTAACCCCCGCCCCGTGGTTTACCGCACCACCGATTTCAAGACCAACGAGTACCGGGAACTCACCGGCGGCCAGGAATACGAAGCCGAAGAAGAGAACCCAATGCTCGGCTACAGAGGGGCTTCACGCTATATCACCGATGTCGAGGTCTTTAAGCTGGAACTGGAAGCCATCAAGAGGGTGAGACAGCACTACCAGAACCTGTGGGTGATGATTCCCTTCGTCCGCACCGTCGCCGAGCTGGCTCAAACCAAAAAGCTCATGGAAGCCGAGGGCTTAAAGCGTGCCAAAGACTTTAAACTATGGATGATGGTTGAGGTGCCGTCCAACATCTTCCTTATAGAGAAGTTCCTTGAAATCGGCATCGACGGCATATCCATCGGCTCCAACGACTTAACCCAGCTCATCCTGGGGATTGACCGGGACAGCGAAAAGTTAGCCAAGACCTTTGACGAGAGAAACGAAGCCGTGCTCATCGCCCTGGAGAGGGCGATTAAGGTATCAAAGAGCATGGGGGTTACCTCCTCCATCTGCGGGCAGGCGCCCTCGGTATACCCGGAGCTTACCGAAAAGCTGGTGGCATGGGGCATCACCTCGGTCTCGGTAAGCCCGGACATGATTGGCACCACCAGGGAGATAATCGCCAAGGCCGAAGCCAAGCTAAAGGGTCGATGATTGAGAAGTTTAATATCCGCCAGCTAGCCGAGGAAAGGGAGGAAAGCCTTTCACCCCATGCCGCCAAAAGCAAGGCTTCGCAGGGCAGAGAAAGGCCCGAAGAGCCCTGCCCGGTGCGCACCGCCTTTCAGCGCGACCGCGACCGCATTATCCACAGCAAGTCCTTCCGCCGCTTGAAGCACAAGACGCAGGTCTTCATCGCCCCCCTGGGCGACCACTACGTGACCCGGCTCACCCACACCCTGGAGGTGGCTCAAATAGCCCGCACTATCGCCCGCGCCCTGAACCTCAACGAGGACCTGACCGAAGCCATCGCCCTGGGCCACGACCTGGGCCATACCCCCTTCGGCCATGTCGGCGAGGAGGTGCTCAACGAGCTCTACCACCACGGCTTCAGCCACAACGAGCAGAGCCTGCGCGTGGTCGACCTCCTGGAGAACGATGGTCAGGGTCTCAACCTCACCTGGGAGGTGAGGGACGGCATCTTGAATCACTCCAAGACCAGGGCCGATATCTGGGGGGAGGACTGGGGTAAATCCAATACTTTTGAGGGTGAAGTGGTCAAGATTGCCGATGCCGTCGCCTATATAAACCACGACATCGACGACGCCATCAGGGCCGGCATGATTACCGAGGGCGACCTGCCGCTATCAGCCGTTACCAAATTGGGCAATACACGCTCTCTGCGCATCAGCACCATGGTCTATGATATCATTGAGCACTCCTGGGCGGTAAGGGGCAAAGATAATGAAAATCCCACTATAACTATGAGCCCGGAGATTCTGGAGGCAACCAACACCATGCGCAACTTTCTCTTTGAGCGGGTGTATAATATACGCTCGGCGCAGGAGGAATCGGAAAAGGCAAGAGAAATAGTGCGTTCGCTGTATGACTACTTTAACCAGAATGAAGATAAGCTGCCCGCCGAATACCGCTCTTACAGCGGCGAGCTTGAGCGCAGGGTGGTCGACTATATCGCCGGCATGACCGACCAGTACGCCTTGAGAACCGCCGAGGAGCTTTCTCTAAGCAAGGACAAGGCTGAAGCGTCGGGCAAGAAAGAGGGCAAAGGTAAAGCGGCAGAAGTAAAATCCCCCCGCCTATTTTAAATCTATTCCCACCCACCGCCCTTATAAGGAAGGGGAAGTAAGGGAGGCTTCACCCAACGCCCTTTAAACTAAGGATAGTAGTATAATAGTAATATGAGCGCCATCGACGAAGTAAAACAGAAAACCGACATCATAGAAATTATCAGCCAGCAGGTCACCCTGACCAAAGCCGGGCGCACCTTCCGCGGACTTTGCCCCTTCCACAGTGAGAAGCACCCCTCCTTCTACGTCTACCCCGAACAGCAGAGCTGGCACTGCTTCGGCTGCAACAACGGCGGCGATGTCTTCTCCTTCATCATGAAAAAGCAGAACATGGACTTCGGCGAAGCGCTAAAACACCTTGCCCAGAGGGTGGGGGTCGTCATCCCGTCAAGATTCGAACCGGGGGTAGAAAGCGAGGAGAAGCAAAAGCTATACCAGATTAACCAGGCGGCGGCTCTCTATTTCCAGGGTCTGCTCAACTCCCCGGCCGGAAAAGAGGCGCAGGGCTACCTTAGAGAGCGGGGTTTCTCAGCAAAGACCATCACTGACTTCCAGCTGGGCTTCAGCGCCAATAGCTGGGAAGGCTTAAAGAAACACCTTACGGATAAAGGCTATACCCAGAGCCAGCTATCGGCTGCCGGGCTGATAGTAGAGAAAGAAGACGGCAAGAGCCACGACCGCTTTCGTAACAAGCTGATGTTCCCCATCTCCGACAGCCGGGGGCGCATTATCGGCTTTGGCGCCAGGGTGCTCGATGATTCTCTGCCCAAATACGTTAATTCGCCGCAGACGCCAGTCTTCGATAAAAGCGGCAGTCTCTACGGCATAAACCTGGCTAAAGACGCCATCAGAGAGCAAGACCTGGCGGTGATTGTCGAGGGCTACATGGATGTCATCACCGCCCACCAGAACGGCTTCAGCAACGTGGTCGCCTCCATGGGCACTTCGGTTACCGAGAAACAGGTGGGCACCCTGAAGAGGATGACCAAAAACATAACCCTGGCCCTGGACGCCGATGCCGCCGGCGAAGAAGCCATGCTGCGGGGTGTCGGCTTTGAAAACAGCCTGGGGGCTGAGGTCAAGGTTGTTATATTGCCCGAAGGCAAGGACCCCGACGACGTTATAAAGCAAGACGCCCAAGCCTGGCCCAAACTGCTGGACGAGGCGCTGCCGGTGGTCGATTTCACCTTTGACATGGTCACCTCCGGGCTCGACCTGAACACCGCCAGGGGCAAGTCTTCGGCCAGGGACAAGCTTCTGCCCATCATCGACCAGATAAAGGACATCGTGCGCAAGTCCCACTACCTGCAGAAACTGGGGCGCTTAATCGAGGTAGGCGAACGAAACCTGGAAGCCGACCTGGCCAGAATCAGGGCCAGACGAACCAGATTCCAGGCGGCAAAGCCGGAACCAGAGGCGGCGGCACAGCTAAACCCCCTCCTCTCCAACCCCGTCGAGGAATACTGCCTGGCGCTGCTCCTCCAGCACCCGGAGCTTAAAGGCAGTGATGAAGGGCTCTTGCCGGAATACTTTGAGAACAGCGAAAACCGCGAAATCTTTATCGCCTGGCGGCAAAGTGCTAAAATAGAATCACTTAAAGAGGCGCTTGACCCGGCAACCCATGAGCACCTTGATGCCCTGCTGGCTAAAAAACTAGGCGGCACCAAAATAGGGCCCAAGTATACCGAGTGCGCCCTGCGGCTGCGGGAAAGATACCTCCGCAGTCTGGCTAAGAAGATAGAGGCCGTATTAGCCCTGGAAGCCGAGTCAGGAGGCGAGGCCGACCTGGCTAAACTCAAGGAGGAATGGATAGGGGTTACCACCCAGCTAGGCGAGGTCTTCGCTCAACAAAGCCGGAGGAGGCAAAGGGGGTGAAGAGATGAATCCGAAAGACAACGATAACGAAAACTCTGAGGACGTAACCGTAAGGAAAGGCGGTTCCCGCAAATTCCTCTCTGACTCCGATGAGGATGAAGAGGAAGAAGCTGAGGACAGCGACGATTCGAGCCCGTCATGGCGCGAGGCAAGGCACCTTGACGATGAGAAAGCGGAGTCAATCTCAGAGCTAGAGCTGGAAACGCACGCCGAGCAGGCGGAGGACCAGGAGGTAGTAGACGATCCGGTGCGCATGTACCTCCACGAAATCGGCCGGGTGCACCTTCTCACCGCCGATGAGGAGAAGCAGCTGGCCAGGAAGATGGAGGAAGGCAGGCGCATTAAAGAGATTAAACAGGACTACCTGCTAAAACAAGGCAGAGACCCGACGGCGACCGAGATAATAATCACCATACTCAAGGAGTTATCCCAGGCCTCGGCCACCATAGACCTGCTCCAGGAGCAGCTCCGATTAACGCCGGCGACCAGCTTCCTGGAGACCATCGCCACCGCCAAACTGCGAGAAAGCATCGACAGCGAGATGAGGCCACAGCTAATCCTGGCCGTTGCCCACCAGGCGGACAAGTCCATACCCGAAGCGGAGCAACTGGTTATAAAGCTGTCACTGAATATCAACCTGCTGCCCAGGGAAGTCCTCGATATTATCGGGCAGAAAGCCTCTCTGACCAGCCTGAAGAACCTGGTGACCAAGCCGTCTTTCCTTAAATCGCTCAAGGCCTATGAGCAACAGCTCCAGGCCTACCTGGATAATATCGAGCTTGAGGCGGACAGGGCCGAGGGCCACCTCACCGAAGCCAACCTGCGCCTGGTGGTCAGCGTGGCCAAGAAGCATATCGGGCGGGGCATGTCGCTCCTCGACCTCATCCAGGAGGGAAATATCGGTCTGCTCAGGGCCGTGGAAAAATTCGACTACCGCAAAGGCTATAAGTTCAGCACCTATGCCACCTGGTGGATTCGCCAGGCTATCACCCGGGCTATAGCCGACCAGGCGCGCACCATCCGCATCCCCGTCCATATGGTCGAGACCATCAATAAACTGCTCAGGGTGAGCCGCCGCTTAGCTCAGGAGCACGGGCGAGAGCCAACAGCCAAGGAAATCGGCAAGGAGATGGAAATATCCCCGGAAAAGGTGGGGGAGATAGTCAAGGTATCGCAATTGCCCATATCGCTGGAATCGCCCATGGGCGAAGAAGAAGACAGCCACCTGGGCGACTTTATCGAAGACCGCAACGCCCTCCCCCCCGCTGACGCCGCCTCCAAACAGCTGCTCAAGGAGCAAATAGATACCGTGCTCTCCAGCCTAAGCCCCCGTGAGCAGAGGGTGCTCCAGCTCAGGTTCGGGTTAGAGGACGGACGCAGCCGGACACTGGAGGAGGTGGGCAAGGAATTCAACGTAACCAGGGAGCGCATCCGCCAGATTGAAGCCAAGGCACTGCGTAAACTGCGCCACCCCAGCCGCAGCCGAAAACTAAAGGATTATTTGGAGTGATGGGGGGTATTGAACACTTCGTCAAATTGTATTGTAGATAATCGCAATTACCGGTGTCTTTAGGCTACTGAGGTTTGATTGATTTGTAGGGGTTCGAATTGCTCAAGCGATACAGATGTTGCCTTTTACCGTAGTGAAACCCTGTTTAAAGCATTTCTGATGGCA
>DUEC01000039.1 GCA_011176635.1 Dehalococcoidia bacterium
CAGGCTTAAAAAATGTAGACCTGGCCTATAGGACTGTAGTATAATTAAAATGGCGCAGGGGGTGCTGATGTCGCTGCCCGAAAAAGGTAATCCACCGTCAATCCCTGATAGTGTCAAGGCCTCGGCCGATAATGTATCAGCCGAGGTTTTTTCTTTATCGGCCTCGGTAGCCGAAATGGAGGCTATGGCCAAAAAACTGCGCCGCCACATCATCACCATGATAGGGAAGGCGGGTAGCGGCCACCCCGGCGGCTCCCTTTCCTCGGTGGAGATTTTGACCGCCCTTTATTTCAAGGTGATGCGGCATAAGCCCTCAGACCATCAGTGGGCGGATAGAGACCGCTTTATCTTAAGCAAGGGTCATGCCGCCCCCCTGCTCTACGCCACCCTGGCCGAGTGCGGCTACCTGCCGGTGGCTGAACTGGCTACCCTGCGGCAGATGGACAGCCGCCTGCAGGGGCATACCGATAGAACGATTACCCCCGGCGTGGAGATGTCCGCCGGTGCCCTGGGACAGGGGTTGTCCTTTGGACTGGGCGCGGCTCTGGCCGGGAGGCTTAACGGGCAAGACTATCGGGTATATGTTCTGCTGGGGGACGGGGAGTGCGACGAGGGACAGGTGTGGGAGGCGGCGATGGCTTCCACCCACTTCAAGATAGACAGCCTGGTGGCTATAGTCGACAACAACGGCCAGCAGATAGACGGCTGGAACCGCGATGTGATGAACCTCGACCCCTTCCCCGGTAAGTGGCGAGCCTTCGGCTGGGAGGTTATTGAGGTTGACGGCCATGACCTCACCCAGCTTATTCAAGCCTTTGGCGAAGCCGAAAAGGTCAAGGGGCAGCCCACGGTCATCATTGCCCATACCATAAAGGGCAAGGGGGTCAGCTTTATGGAGAATAACCCCGATTTTCACGGCAAGGCGCCCAACGCTATTGAGGTGGAGATAGCCTTGAAGGAGCTGGAGTAAGAATGGAGACAGCGGTTTCGGTCAGGGAGGCCTACGGCCGGACCCTGCTTGAACTGGGCATGGAAAACCCGGACATCGTGGTGCTGGATGCCGACCTCTCCCGGTCGACGATGACCCGGTTTTTTGCCCGCCAGTTCCCGGAGCGCTTCTTTGACTGCGGCATCGCCGAGCAGAACATGGTGGGCGTTGCTGCCGGGCTGGCGGCTTCGGGCAAGATACCCTTCGCCAGCACCTTTGCCGTTTTTGTCCCCGGGCGTTGTTTTGACCAGGTTCGGATGTCTATCGCCCAGCCCCAGCTCAATGTCAAGCTGGTGACCAGCCACGGCGGCATCAGCGTTGGCGAGGACGGCACCTCGCACCAGTCTATTGAAGACCTGGCCCTGATTGGTTCCCTGCCCGGTTTTAACGTTATCGTGCCCGCCGATGCTATCGAGACCGTCCAGGCGGTGAAGGCGGCAGCGGAGAGCTACGGCCCGTTTTACATCAGGCTGTGCCGTCCCAAGGTTGCTCCGGTCTTTGGCGAGGACTACCGCTTTAAGCTGGGCAAGGCGGCGACGATGAGGCAGGGCGGGGATGCCACCATCATAGCTATCGGCTTGATGGTCAAAGAGGCCCTGGAAGCCGCCCAGAACCTGGAGCGCGAAGGCATATACTGCCGGGTGCTGAATATGTCCACCCTCAAGCCAATTGATGAGGCGGCTATCATTAAGGCGGCGGCTGAGACCGGGGCTATCGTTACCGCCGAGGAGCACCTGGAGCACGGCGGCCTGGGCAGCGCCGTGGCTAGGATGGTGAGCCAAAACCAGCCGGTGCCGATGGTGCTGGTGGCGCTAAAGGATACCTACGCCAAGTCGGGCAAACCGGCCGAGCTTCTGGAGAGGTACGGTCTTACCGCTAAAGACATTGAGCAGGGGGTAAGGTCGGCGATAAAAAGGAAGTGACTTTTAAGTCCGGCCTGTCCCTGAGGTCTCCGCCACGTGCCTTGTCCTCAAGAAATGGGTGAAGCCCACCAGGCAGGGCAGGCCTATGCTGTAAGCGATGAGCGCCCCCGATTGCCCCGTCAGCCAGCAGACCAGTGATAGCGGTACGAAGAGGACGGCGGCCGATTTGGTGGTATCCCTAAAGATGAGTTGAGCGGCTATGGTTGGCGCCGCCATTATCAGCATTGGCTGAGTGATGACAACCAGCAGCACGCCGATGGTGGTCGCCTCCCCCCGACCGCCGCGAAAGCCGAGAAACACCGGCCAGTTGTGGCCGACGACGACGGCGGTGCCGCTGAGCAGGACAAAGACCATAGATAGCCCGACCGTCTGGGCGATAAAAACAGCCAGCGCCCCCTTGGCGGCATCAATAACCCCCACCGTTATTCCCGCCTTGGGCCCGAGCTGGCGGAAGCTATTGGCGGCGCCCATGTTGCCGTCCCCAATCTCCCTGATGTCGACGCCTTTTACGATGCGCCCGATAATATAGGCGGTGGGGATACAGCCCAGAAGGTAACCTAGCGCTATTATCAACCAGGGCATAACCACTCTCTAATGGTGCCGGGAGTGGGACTCGAACCCACAAGGACTAAGTCCGGCGGATTTTAAGTCCGCTGCGTCTGCCAATTCCGCCACCCCGGCATTTAGTATGGGTTATTTTACCGCTTTTAGCAGGTAGGTTCAAGCTAGTATATGGAGGTTATCTGTCAACCCCCTAAGGTTTTTCGTCCCACCCAGCCCGCCCTCATAGGCTTCGCCTCTAAAACTCTGCGGCCCCGCCCACTGGGTCTGGGGGGTGAGACCTCCGAGGGCGGGTTAGGGTGGGAGATACAGCTCTTCTAAAACACCCCTTAAAGCTTAAAGATAGGGAATTTGAGGGCAAATAAGAGAGTGGAAGAGAGGCACCAGCTTCTTTTGGGTGGGTAGTAAGACAACTTTAGCCGGCTTAAAAAACTGGAGGCGACGACCGGATTCGAACCGGTGAATAGGGGTTTTGCAGACCCCCGCCTTAACCACTTGGCTACGTCGCCCCTTTAAAATTCTTTGGAGCGGAAGATGGGATTCGAACCCACGACCCTCTCCTTGGCAAGGAGATGCTCTACCACTGAGCCACTTCCGCTCTTGTCACCGGGGGAGCCGTATTTTGGTGCCGAGGAGGAGATTTGAACTCCTACGAGCTTACGCTCACCACCCCCTCAAGATGGCGTGTCTACCAATTCCACCACCTCGGCCCTTATTTATTGCTTTTCCTGTCTTCCCCCGGGGAAGTACCAGCCGCGCCATCCCTGCCCTCTCCGGCAAAATCTGCCCACGATGAAGGAGAGCCCCAGAATGATGAGGATGGCGGGCCAGGTATAACTCCATAGAGAGCCGCTCAAGACATCCAGCTTAATCAGCAGGGCTAAAATGCCCACGGCGATTAAAATGGCGCCGACGACTATCATCGCTATCCTCCCACCGCCGTCTTCAAAGAGACTTGAGGCGTTACCACGAAATATTACTAGATAGTGCTGGGTATCGTCAAGTACCCGGGCGGCTGGAAGCTGATAAGCACCTCTAATTTGACAGAAGTGCTGTTATTGACTAATATAGCGACTGAAGGCATATTGCGGGCTATTCAAAGAGGTACTGAAGGCAAATCTGGCCGGGCCGAATCCGATTCGGTGCGGGAAAGGGGGGCCGAGATGACAAGCAATGAGCCTTCCGCAAAGAGGGCTTTGGTGGTTGAGGACGAGCCGTCAATCTGCCAGTTCTGCAAGAGAGTCCTTGTCGGTGAGGGGTTTGAGGTGGACACTGTTGGCGACGGAGCCAGGGCTCAGAACATGCTGCGGGAAAAGGGCTATGACCTCTGCCTCTTTGATATCAGGACACCGGTAATGGACGGTAAGCAGCTCTATCAGTGGGTAGGAGAGGAACACCCTGAGCTGCTGGGCAGGGTGATATTCATTACCGGAGATTTGATAAGCGGGGATACCGAGAGTTTTCTGGAGCGGGCTGGCCGCCCGTTTCTACCCAAGCCGTTTACCCTCGATGAGCTCAAAACCATGGTCAGTGAGACTCTAGGGCAGGCGGGAAAGTGAGCCGGCAGTGGCAAGGAAGAAGATACTGGTAACCGATGACGAGGAGAATATCAGGTTACTGGTGAGCAATATGCTGGGCAAAGACTACGACGTTCTCGGGGCGAGTAACGGCCGGGAAGCGGTAAGCATAGCTCGCCAGCAGAAACCCGACCTCATCCTGATGGATATTTTGATGCCCAAGATGGATGGCTATACCGCCTGCCACAAAATCAAGCAAGACCCGCTTACCAGGGATATTCCGGTGATCATGCTCAGCGCCATAGGCCATGAGCTCAACGTGGAACTGAGCCGGCAGATGGGGGCTAGCGACTATATAACCAAGCCGTTTCAGCCCGGTGATTTGCGGGATACCATTGCCCGCCTCCTGAAGGGTCCCGCCTGAAGGACTACTTGCCCCCCGCCATGGGTAGGGTGAAGGAAAGGGTGCTCCCCCCGTCCGGTTTGCTCTCGACCCAGATTTTGCCCCCGTGGTGCTGAATAACCGCCTTGCAAATGGCCAATCCAAGTCCTGTCCGCTGGGGGACTTCCTTGTGCTCGGTCTTATAGATCTGCTCCAGCGGTTCGAATACCCTGTCTTTGATATCGGGGGTAATGCCTATCCCGCTATCGGCAACATAAACCAGGGCGCTGTTCTCTTTCTGGCCGACGCCGACCTTGACCGTCCCCTCTATGGTGAATTTAATGGCATTATCTATCAGGCGAGTTACCACATCCTTAAGGCGGTCGGCGTCCCCGTGAACGAGCCGGGGGGCGGCGCCGCTAAAAACTGTCAGCTTCAGCCCCTTCTGCCGCGCCGAGTCCTGCATGGCGGCCACGGCTTCGGTGACCAGTTTGGCTATGTCCGTCTCGGCCATATGCCATTCTACTTCCCCTGTTTCCAGGTTGGATAGGTAGAGGACATCGTTCACCAGGTGGGTCAGGTGCTTGGACTCCCGGTATATTGTCTCGGTAAATTTTTTCCGCTGCGCTTTGCCTTCATCCTTGGCCAGTAATAGCTCGCTGAAGCCTAAGATTGAGGTCAGGGGGGTGCGGAGGTTGTGGGAAACATTGACCAGGAGGCGGGTCTTACTCTCGTTCGTCTTCTGGAGCGCCTTATACAGCTTCTCCAGTTCTCTTTTCTGTTCCAGCTCTTTCTCCCGGAACTTCAGTTTATTGGAAAGATTGCCGCCGAGGAAGGCCACCAAGCAGAGTAGGATTCCCTGGAATACCAGCCAGATGACGGTATCGGTGAGTTCGGAGGTGGAGGTCGGGATAAACTGGGATGAAGCGGCAAAGGCTCCGCCCAGTTCCAGCGCCCTGGTGGCGCCGACCACTATCACCGTCCAGGCAATCATAAGGGCGCTGAACTGCAGGTTTAGAAACAGGCTTACCCCGAGTATCTGGACCAGGAAGAGGGCGAAGAACATGCTGTTGAAACCGCCGGTGAAGTGGACGATAGCGGTGATAGCGATGATGTCAATAAGGGTTGAGAAAACGGCAACGGCCAGGGGAAACTGCCATTTTCGGGTCAGGTAATAGCTAACGGTATTGAGTAAACATACGGTTCCAGCCACGATATGGATGGGTATCAGGTAGAAGTCCATCCCCCAGATGAGGTAGGTGGCCATGATAAATGTCCAGACGCCTAGTGCCAGTAGATAGCGCGTTCTGATAGCCTGCAGACATCTATCCCGGTTGCCTATATCTCGTAGCTCTAGAATGAACCTGGGCAGGACCATTTGCCCTCCTTAAGAAAACCTGGTTTGCTAAAGCTTTGATTTGAGTCTATGCCGATGCTATCCTTACAGCCCGCGTTTGTCAACTCCCCGGCTAAAAGGGTGCCGGCTTTAAGGAAAAGGCGGCTATTTCAGGCGGCTGGTCACCACGTCCCAGTTTACGTTCTGGAAGAAGGCGTTTATATAGTCGGCCCGCTTCAGCCCGTAATCGGTCATGAAGGCGTGCTCAAAGACATCCATCACCAGGATGGGCTGACAGCCGGCGGCGTGGCCAACCTCGTGCTCGTTAATCCACTGGTTAAACAGCCACCCGCTCACGTTGTCCTGATAGAGTATCACCCAGCCGATGCCGCGCATGGCTCCGGTAGCCTTAAAGTCCTGCTCCCAGGCATCAAAGCTGCCGTAGGCGCCGGGCACCTTTTCGGCCAGCTTACCCGTTTTCTCCGGGGGCTTTTTGCCCCCCAGGTTCTCAAAGTAGTATTCGTGGAGGCGCATGCCGTTGAACTCGAAGCCGAAGCGGCGTTTAAGCTCGGAGTACTGGGGGGTGCCCGCCTTGCCTTCTTTGAGCATAGCGTTAAGCAAATCCCAAAGCTTGTTGGTATTGTTCACGTAGCCCTGATAGAGGGTAAAGTGGTTGTTAAGCAGGGTCTGGCTAAAACCCTTCATGCCGATGAGGTTGCTGTAGTCCTTGGCTGAATAACCCATTGTCTGCCTCCTTAAATTAAAGCCCGCTTAAATAAAGAAACTCCCGTAAGTGGCGGGGAGCTCTAGCTGATAGCCTTCAGGAACTCCTTGACCTGATAGTCCCACTCCCGGGAGAACAGCTCCACCGAAGCCCCCTTGCCTTCAGCCGAGGCGTTAACCTCGACACAGCCGCCGCCTCCTTCAAAGTAGGCGGTGCCGGCGGACTGCTCTTTGACCTCCAGCCCGTGGCCTTCGGGACCGAAGAAGGTCACGGCGCGCTTGACTATTTCTTCCGGGCTTAAGCTGGTTTTGGCCGTCATTCTAATCATTTTACTGCTCTCTTTAAAAATGGCTCCGGTATTGATTTAAGCGCCGCCGGTAAAGCCCGGCGCTTTCACCATCAGGACAGGAACGCCGCTGGCCCTGAAGACCTTGTCGGCGACACTGCCGTGAGCCCATCGGCTAATGCCAGAGCGGCCATGACTGGATATGATAATGAGGTCGCACTTCTGGTTAGTGGCGTAGAGGATGATTTCCTCGGCGGGTTTGCCTAAGAGCACTTCGGTGAGCACCTTGATTCCTTTAGCCTCCAGCGCCTTGGCTATCTTATCCAGGTATTTTTGAGCCTGCTTCTCTTCCTTGCCTACCGCCTCGGGCACCAGCCGCTCTCCTGGAGAAGGCACCAGCCGCTCCGCCAGCGGCGCGGTGTAGCCCTCTACCACCCTGTAGCCGGTGATACGCTCGGTAACGCTGACCAGGATGACCTGCTCGGCGCCGCAGCCCGTTGCCAGCTCCTCCACATGGGGTAGGACGCACTCGGCCAGCTTGGAGCCATCCAGCGGGACCAGAATCTTCTTATACATTTCCCCCCTTTCCCAAGTTAAATTAAGGTACCTGACCACTGGTATAGTCGGCTTCTTCTTTAGTTCCAATCGGTGCCTCTATTTATCCGCCTCTGGCTCTTTTTCGATTATGGTACCGCAGCCGCACTGGCATTGCCCCCCGGTGGCGCAAGACTCGCAGCAGTAGACTGTTCCCTCTTTCTGGTAGCCTCCATCAACAACGGTACAACCGCATACCGGACAAATCGGCTCTGCCATTCTTTATCACCTCCTTTCCCTGAAAAAACCTTTAAATACGACCAAGCCTGGTCGCTGCCTTCAACAACAATAGTAGCCAGCGGGCAATAACGAAGTCATAAATAAAGGGGGGAAAAGATTACAGAATTATGACATTAGAGGCTATAGTCTATGACGGGGGCTTAAGCTTTGGCTTTGGGCTTTAAAGGCAGGGTAAAGAAGAAGGTGGAGCCCTTCCCCGGCTTTGATTCGACCCATATCCGGCCGCCGTGCGCTTCCACCAGCCGCTGGCACACCAGTAGCCCCAGCCCTACGCCCCTGGTCCCCTTGGGCCGGAACTCCTCCAGGCGCTGGAAGGGGGCGAAAAGCTTGGCCCGGTCGGCGGGGGATATGCCGATACCCTGGTCGCTGACCCCGATAACCAGGTATTCCTCGTCCGCCTCAACCGAGACCTTTATCTCGCCTCCCTGCGGTGAATACTTGACCGCGTTTTCCAGGAGGTTATAGAGGATGCGCTCCAGCCTTAACGTGTCGGCATAGAGCGGGGGGATTTTATCAGGGAGGGCAAGAGCAAAATCATGGGCTGAAGACTGGCGCTTTATTCCCTCGACGGCGTTTTCAATCACCCTCTTGACATCAATAGCTTCGGCGTGGAGGACAAGGCGCTCCGCCTGGGCCCGGGATAGCTCCAGGAGATTAGCCAGCAAATTGGCCAGCAGGTCTGCCTCCGAGGCGGCGTCCTGGAGCAACTGGCGCCTTTCTTCCGGAGAAAGGCGTTCCCCTTCGGTCAGGGCGGTATTGATAGCCCCGGTAATCACCGTCATCGGGCTGCGCAGTTCGTGGGAGACGAGGCTGATAAAATCGTCTTTTAGCTGGTCCAGCTTTTTGTGCTCGGTGATATCGGTCGCCACCGAGCGGCTGGCTACTACTCGCCCCTCCTTATCGCGTATCGGCCGCACTGACAGGTTAACCCATACCTTGCTGCCGTCCCCGCGGCGCATTTCCAGCTCTTGGTCACGGATTTCCTCACCGCCGAGGAAGCGCTTAAAAACCTCCTCCGCCTTGACTTTGCCGTTGGGCGTATCGGCGTAGAGGTCTGATACCGGCCGCCCCACCAGCTTGCCGCGGCTGTAGCCGAGCAGTTCCCTGGCGTGGCGGTTAGCCCGCTGGATGATGCCGTCCGCCCCCACCGAGAAGTAGGCATCGGGGGCCTCTTCATAGAGGTCCCGGTAGCGCTCTTTGCTTTCCTGAAGTGCTTGTTTGGTCTGCTTATAGATGTCGCTTTCGATGATATCCCACTTTCCCTCCTGCTTAATCAGGGCAAACTGGTGGTTCTTGACCACGTCGATTACGGCGGCGCCATCACACTTGTCCAGGCAATAGGTGCATATAGCCAGCATATTGTATTTCCCGATAACATCGTTCACCTTGGCTTCATATTCTGTGAAAGCGCGCCAGTGGTTTCTTTCCAGCCAGAGCGTGTTGCCCGTCAACCTCAGCCCGGAGTAACCCTTGGCCAGGGCCTGCTCCAGCTTGCTGACCCAACCAGCGAGTACGCGGTCGTCATTGAACTTGCCTCCCACCAGGTACCATTCATGGTAAGGGATTACCTCTATTTGCCCCTGACGCAGGTATTCATCAAAATCTTTGACTGCTTTTCTCATTGCCTCCTGCGCCTCTGACACCATAAGGGGTTCGGAGGTGACCCACATGCAGAATTCATTATTCTCGAGGCCGGCTTTGAAGTAGGGGACAAGCGTTTCAATCAAATCCTGCTTGGTCTGATAAAACTGGCAGAAGTGGGTGCCCCAGGGTACGCTGCCAATCACATCAATGCCGCTATTTCTAAGGTCGCCTTGCATAGGCGTCCTCCTTAGCGCCAAAGTCTAGCCAGCTTAACGGTCATATTCTAGTTCTACTTTATGCTTCAGTCAACAGAAGGCACGGGGCGCGTTTTGACATCGTTCCCACTTACCTATATGATTTGGGTAAATAGGCGCGTGCAGATAAACCATGAAGCGATTTCGCATACTGGTGGTTGACGACGAGGTAAGGATTGTCAACTTCCTGGAGTCCAAGCTTAAGGCTTCGGGGTATGAGGTATTGACCGCCGCTAACGGCCTTGAGGGTCTGGAGCAGGTCCAGGCCCAGCAGCCGGACCTGGTTGTGCTTGACCTCCTGATGCCCAAGATGGATGGCCTGGAGATGCTTAAACAGATGCGCAGCTTTTCGGCGGTGCCGGTTATTGTTCTCACCGCCATGGGCGCCGATGCCGACCGGATTAAGGGGCTGGAATTGGGCGCCGATGACTACCTGCCCAAGCCCTTCAACCCCGACGAGCTGGTGGCCAGGATTGAGGCGGTCAGGCGCCGTCTGGAACCCGCCGAAAGGGGCAAGACCCCGGAGGTTATAAAACTGGGCGAGGTAACCATCGATTTTAAAAAGCGCAGCCTCCAGGTCGGGGGTAAGGAGCAGTACCTGACCCGAACCGAGTGGCTCCTGCTCAGCCAGCTTGTCAACAACGCGGGACGCCTTATGCTCTACGAGGAACTGCTCACCCGGGTCTGGGGGCCGGAGTACCGCGATGATATTCAAATCCTCAGGACGTGGATAAGCCGCCTCAGGGGCAAGCTGGGAAGCGCCCCGGGCAGCCCCCGCCTGATTCGCACCGTCGCCAAGACGGGTTACATCATAGACCATCCCGCTTAGCTAGAAACAGCTTGAGGTCAACCTCTTCAATGTCATAATTCTGTAATCTTTTCTCCCCTTTATTTATGACTTCGTTATTGCCCGCTGGCTATTATTGTCTTGTTGAACGCTTCTTTATATAAGGGAGTTCCCCTGACGGTAGCAGTCGTCAGAAAGGGGGTGGGGGAGTTGTTGAAACTTAAGAGTTGTCCCAGATGCAAAAAGGGTGATATCGGGCTGGATAGAGACCACCACGGCTGGTATGAGTACTGTCTCCAGTGCGGCTACGTGCGTGACCTGGTAAGCGTGGTTGAGTTAGGCAAGGAGCCGGCTGGGGGTGGCGAGAAGAAACGGGGAAAGGCTAAAGACTTAAGGTAAGAGGAGAGTTTAAGGGCGTGCTTGACGGAAAGACGATTGCCATCCTGGCCGAAGAGGACTTTGAGGACTCCGAGCTTACCATACCAATGTGGGGGATGAAAAACGCCGGCGCCAGGGTGGTGATTGTGGGCAGTGGCTCTCAAGAAGTCTATAAAGGCAAAAGAGGCCAGGCTACGATAAGGGTTGATGTTGCCGCTGATAGGGTCAAGCCCGCCGACTTTGACGCCGTTATCGTGCCCGGCGGCTCTGCCCCCGATAAGATGCGCTTGTATAAGTCCCTGGTTGAGCTGGTGAGGAAGGCGAATGAGCTGGGCAGGGTAATAGCGGCTATCTGCCACGGGCCGCAACTGCTCATCTCCGCCGACATAGTCAAGGGGCGCCGGCTTACCTCCTGGCCCTCTATAGCCGTAGACCTCAAAAATGCCGGCGCCGAGTGGGTCGACCAACCCGTAGTCCGGGACAGGAATCTCATCACCTCGCGCAAGCCGGCCGACCTGCCGAGGTTCAATAAAGCCATAATCGAGGCTCTACAGGACGGACAATAGATTAATTCTTGTTAAGACGAAGGAGGTAAGCGATGGCTATTGACCAATCTATCGAACGGCGGCTTGACCGATTACGTATCTGGAATATCGTTGTCGGGCTTATTCTGGCGGTACAAGCTGTTTTGATGGCGCTACTCACCAACAACTTTTCTCTTCCGGTAACAGCCGGCTTCATGAGCGGCCCGCCCGGCAGCTCGCCCCAGCTTCACCACCTGTTTAATATCCCCACCGGCTGGGGCGTTTTCATTTTCCTGGCAATCTCGGCGGCTGCTTTATTGATAATCGCATCGCCTCTCGTTTTCCCCTGGTACAAGCGTAACCTGCTACAGAACCGTAACTACGGACGCTGGATAGAGTACTTTTTCAGCTCCTCTATCATGATCGTGTTAATTGCCCAAATCACCGGTATCAGTGATATTGCCGCCTTGATAGCCATCTTCAGCGTCAACGCTTGTATGATACTTTTCGGAGCACTACAGGAGAAGTATGAGAAACCGGGCAAGCCTAGCTGGCTGCCCTTCTGGTTCGGCGGCTTTGCCGGCATCATCCCTTGGGTCGCCATCGCGATTTACGTCTGGGCGCCAGGGCTAAATGTATCGCCACCCGGGTTCGTCTACGGTATCATCGCCTCGCTTTTCGTTTTCTTCAACTGCTTTGCTATCAACATGGTTTTGCAGTACAAGAAGGTGGGACCCTGGCAGGATTACCTGTTTGGGGAGAAGGTGTATATACTGCTCAGTCTCACGGCTAAGGCGCTGTTAGCCTGGCAGGTGTTCTTCCCAGTGCTGATGTCAACCTAGTTGCCAAGTCGGCGCTGGCCCGGCAGATTTTGGCTGGTACCTTGCGGCCGGTGTAGTGGTAGAGAGATTTTAATAATTAATTCTTCTTAAAGACGGAAGGAGTGCGCCATGAAGATAAGAGCACGCCACCTGGGGCTGGTGGTGATTATCTTGGGGGTGGTCGCCCTGGCCATGGGCATAGTCTTCGTTCAGCAGGGTTTTGCCAGGGAAGCCTGGCTGGTGGAAGCGATGACGGATGAGCAGATAGCCATGCCCGACGGCTCGGGCACTATCGTCAATAATGCCGCCCTGGCCGAAACCGCCGGCGACCTGGTAAGGGAGCACCGCCACGGCATCGCCCCGACCTACGGCGACCTCTTGGGAGGTGAGCATTTTAACCCCACCGACCCCGCCCAGCTGACCTACGCCCAGGCAATGAATATTGAGAACTACCTCTACCTGGCGGTGGCATCCTTCGGCGTCTTCACCGTGGTCAAAGCCACCGGCGCTTTCATGATGGTGATGGGCCTTGCCCTCGGCGCCACCGGCTACGCGCTGTGGAGGAAGAGCTAGAAACGGCTAAAACAGAGGGGGTGATGCCTTGGTGAAAGTGCCAGAGGCAAAAATGCTTAACTTTAAGATAAGAAAGTAATAAGTAAAGGGGGGAATGTGATGAAAGATAAACACCTTACCACAAATCAAGGCGTACCAGTTACTGACAACCAGAATTCTCAAACCATCGGCGAACGCGGTCCAGTACTCTTGCAGGATGTCCAGTTTATTGAAAAGATGGCTCATTTTGACCGGGAGCGCATTCCGGAAAGGGTTGTCCACGCCAAGGGAGCAGGTGCACACGGCTACTTTCAGGTTTACAAGAGCATGAAGCCTTACACCAAGGCAAAATTTCTTCAAGAGCCAAAGAAAAAGACGCCCGTATTCGTGCGATTTTCCACCGTCGTCGGGGGTCGGGGCTCAGCGGATACGGTACGGGACCCCCGCGGCTTTGCCGTCAAGTTCTATACTGAGGATGGCAACTACGACTTGGTTGGGAACAATCTCCCCGTGTTTTTCATCCGGGACGCCATCAAATTCCCCGATATGGTTCACGCCTTCAAGGGCGCGCCAGATACCAACATACCTTCAGCCTCTTCAGCACATAACCGCTTCTGGGATTTCATATCCCTGACGCCGGAATCGACCCACATGATTACCTGGCTTTTTTCCGACCGCGGTACGCCAAAAAGCTACCGGATGCAAGAGGGTTTTGGCGTCAATACCTATGTGTGGGTGAACGCCGAAGGCAATGCTGTATATGTGAAATACCACTGGAAACCGAAGCTTGGTGTACAAAATCTTGACCGTCATGAAGCAACGCAGTTAGTCGGCACTGACCCTGATTATCTTACCCGTGACCTTCGCGATGCTATTGCCAGAGGAGAAGAGGTTGAGTATGAGCTTAACGTCCAGTTGATGGATATCGCTGACGAATTAAAACAGGATTTTGACCCCCTGGACCCCACTAAGACCTGGCCTGAGGACAAGTTCTCACTGATGCCAGTGGGCAAGATGGTGCTCAATCGCAACCCCGATAACTTCTTCGCTGAAGTGGAGCAAGCTGCTTTCTGCCCTGCCAGTATTGTCCCAGGAATTGAGTTTTCTGCTGATAAGTTGCTGCAGGGGCGAACATTCTCCTACGCTGACACTCAGCGCCATCGGCTCGGACCGAACTACCTGGAACTTCCCATTAACCGCTCCCTGGTAGATGTTAACAATAACCAGCGTGACGGCCCCATGCAGATTGGTCAGTTCAGCGGTCCAGTCAATTACGAGCCCGCGAGTCTTGCTGGAGGTTCACCTAGCGAGGCTCCCGAGGAAAGCAAGCCACGCGTATACCGCCTTGAGGGAGAAGTGACTCGTCGGAAGATAAGCAAAACTAATGATTTTGCACAGGCTGGAGAAAGATATCGTTCCTTAAGTAAGATGGACCAAGAACATCTGATAGATAATATCATCGCGGATCTCATGCACATTGATAAACCAATCAAGCAGCGGGTGATTGAGAACCTAACTAAAGCTGACCCTGAGTTGGGGCAAGCTGTAACCGCGGGTCTGAAACTCTGACAGAGGATAGTGAAAGGCTGAAATCGTGAACTAGCGTGAGAAACCTTCATCTGTCGCCTATGGCGGCAGGGTATACGATGTCTCCGCCAGCTTTCAGTGGCAGAAGGGCGTCCACCAGGTCAGCCACCGCGCCGGCGGTGATTTGACCGATGCCCTGAAAAAGCCCCGCACGCTGCCGATATCTTGGAGAAGTTCCCCGTAGTGGGCTTACTTAAGGGATAAAGGGCAAAAAACTGGCAGGAGTGGCAGGATTCGAACCCGCGACCTGCGGTTTTGGAGACCGCTGCTCTCCCAACTGAGCTACACTCCTACAACGATAGTTATATTACCATAAATCTGGCTAAAAATTAAATGTCGCCGCTGGCACTACAGCCTAGCCGCTATGGGCGCTTTTTCTTTACGTAGACCTTGATTTCCCCGCCCTCCTCCTCGACCCCCAGGAACTGGTTTCCCGTGGTCTGGCACCAGGCGGGCATGTCCTCTTTGATGCCCTTGTCGTCAGCCACTATCTCCAGGACCTCGCCCGGCTTTAATTGCTTAATCTTCTCCGCCGTTTTAACAATAGGCATCGGGCAGTATAAGCCCACACAGTCCAGGGTATGGTCTGCTTTCATCTATGCCTCCCTCGGCTCGGTTCTTTAGCTATACGGCTAGATAAACAGGGTTACCTTTGATTGGCGGGCCTCGTTCAGGAAATAGGCGGCGCCGGCCAGGCTCTCAACTTCACTGCGGAAGGCGTCCTGCTCCAGCCCCATTACCCCGCAGCTGGTGGAGCAGGGGACCATTTTCACTCCCATCTGCTTGGCCATGGCGATGAACTCGTCTATGGAAGGCAGGTTGCTCTCTTTCATGAGCCTTTTCATCATCCAGGTTCCCAGCCCCAACATGTGGAAGCGGGAGAGCTTGAGCCTCTTGGAGCCGCCCCGGTTCATAAAGTTGAGCATTTTCCTCATCAGCCCTTTGCTCTTGATGCCGCCCTCGTTTTTCTTAATGATATTCAGCCCCCAGAAGGTGAAGAGCATGGTGACGGTCATTCCCATGCTGGCGCCGGTGGTGGCCAGTATGAAAGCGGCTAGAGCCTTATCCAGCTCGCCGCTGAAGACGACGATGGTCAGCTTTTCCTTCTCCGCCATCTTGATTTCACCCCTCTTTGGCGGCTTCTTCCCGGATATCGGCGCCGCAGCTGGGGCAGACCTTTTTGTCGCGGGGTAAGGGCTCCCGGCAGACGGGGCAGTAGAATATGGTCACGCCGCAGACCTGGCACAGGGGCAGGTTGGCCTCGGTTATCTCGGCATCACAGTAAGGGCAGTAGAAGTGCTCCTTTTTCTGGTTCATTTCTTCTTGCCTCCTGTTTTCTTCTGGCTCTGGTAGTTATTTATGGCTTTTTTCAGGGCCTGGGCGCCCAGGTTGGAGCAGTGAAACTTTTGCTTGGGCAGGCCCTCCAGCTGGTCGGCTACCGCCCGGGGAGTAATCTTCTTGGCTTCTTCCAGCGTCTTGCCTTTAGCCATCTCGCTCACCATGCTGGAAACGGCAATGGCCGCCCCGCAGCCGAAGGTCTTGAACTTGACGTCCTCCAGGCGGTCGTCCTTGACCTTGATGTAGAAGGTCATCATGTCTCCGCATACCGGGTTGCCTACCTCGCCGACGCCATCGGCATCGGCGATTTCCCCCACATTGCGGGGGTTCATGAAGTGGTCCATTACCTTCTCGTTGTATACCGGCATCTTATTTGCCTCCTTTGCTGGCTTTAGTAAATTTACTGTAGAGGGGCGACATCTGCCTCAGCCTGTCAACGATAGGGGGCATTGTCTCCAGGACGTAATCTATATCCTGGGCGGTGTTATCTATGCCCAGGGTAAAGAGAATGGAGCCCTGGGCCAGCTCGTGGGATATTCCCATGGCGATGAGGACGTGGGAGGCTTTGAGCGCCCTTGAGGTGCAGGCCGAGCCGCTGGAAACGGCAATCCCCTGGCTATTTAATAGCATGAGCATGGCTTCGCCTTCGATGAACTCCACGCAGAAGCTGGCGTGCCCCGGCAGGCGGTTTTGGGGGTGGCCGGTGACGACGACGCGTTCGATTTTGGCCGGCAGTTCCTTGAGCAGGCGGTCGCGCAGGGGGGTCAGTTGTTTTACTCTCTTTACGGCATCGTTCCTGGCCAGCGCCGCTGCCTTGCCCAGCCCGGCAATGGCGGCAACGTTCTCGGTGCCGGCCCGCCGCCCCCCTTCCTGGATGCCGCCGTCAAGAATGGGCATCAGCCGCAGGCCCTTACGTACCCAAAGAGCGCCGACGCCCTTGGGGCCGTAGAACTGGTTGCCGGCTAGGCTTAAAGCGTCTACTCCCAGCTCGCCAACATCGGATGGTATTGTTCCGGCGGCGGCTATGGCGTCGGTATGAAAGGGGATTTCCCTTTTCTTAGTTATCCTGGCTATCTCGGCTATGGGCTCAATGGTGCCGACTTCACCGTTAGCCTGCATTATGGAGACCAGCGCCGTGTCCTTTCTTAAAATACGGCGGACATCTTCAGGGTCAACCAGGCCATATTTGTCCACCGCCACTTCGCTTATCTCGAAGCCCCACTTCTCCAGGGTCCTGGCTGAGTGCAGTACTGAGAAATGCTCTATAGCCGAGACGACTACGTGTTTCCCCTTTGCCTGTTGTGCTAGCGCCAGCCCCTTGACGGCGAGGTTATTGGCCTCGGTGCCGCTGCCGGTGAAGATTATCTCCTCAGGTTTGGCCCCGATAAGCCCGGCCACCTGGGCGCGGGCCGTCTCTACGGCTTCCCGGGCGCCGTCTCCCCAGTCGTGCAATGACGAAGGGTTGCCAAAGACATCGCCTAGATAAGGCATCATGGCCTCGCGGACTTCTGGCAGCAGCGGCGTCGTCGCCGCATTGTCCAGATACACCTTTCTCATCCCGGCACCTCCCTTCTCTCCCTATTGTATCATCTTATGGGCCTCTTGGCTGGCAGCGCCTTTAGCCCCCGTCGGTCTGGGGGAAGGCGACCTCGGTGTATAGATACTCCACCTTCTGCTTGTGTTCCAGTTCCTGCGCCGCCAGCTTCTCCAGCATTTTTCTCACTTCGCCCCGGGGGTGAAGCCCGGCCAGGCCCAGGTAGAACTGGTGGGACGCCTTTTCCCGGTTGGCCGCCAGTAGAAAGACCTCCTTGAGGCCCATATCGGGAGACATCTCCGGTTGCTCCAGGTATTCGGCAATCCGGTAATCTATAATGTGGGACGCCTTGAGCGCCCCCTCCTTGAGCTCGCCCCGGCGGTATCTTTCCAGCATCAGCTGGTGTTCCTTTTCGTATTTCGCCAGCTCCTGCAGGGCGGCTCTGGCGTACCTGTCCTTGACGCGGCGGCTCAGCGCGCGGTAGAGGTCTTGCGAATCGATTTCCTTCTGGATAGCCCTTTCCAGGATTTCCTGGAGGGTAAGCTCTGCAACCATCACTGCCTCCTTGTATCATTCGCCCGCTGGGGAGATCTTTAAGCCCAGGCGCTCCAGGGACAGGTTGTTGACTACTGCGGTTACGGCCCGGCTTTGATTAAGCGTGTAGAAATGGAAGTAGCTGATGCCGTTCTCAAGTAAGTCGGCGCACTGCTCGGTGGCTACTTCTATGGCTATCTTCTCGGCCTCTTCAGGGGAAGCGCCCGCCCGGCTGAACCTCCGCGCGATGTGGTCGGGCATGGTGGCGCCACTTTTCTGGCTGAACTTGGTAATCCGCTCAAAATCGGTGATGGGCAGGATGCCGGGGATGATGGGAATAGCGATGCCCGCCTTCTCCGCCCTTTCTAAGAAATCGTAGAAGAAGTGATTGTCAAAGAACATCTGGGTAATGGCGAAATCGGCGCCGGCATCAATCTTCTGCTTGGTATAGTGCATATCCATTTCCAGGCTCGGCGCCTCGATATGCCCTTCGGGGTATACGGCCACCCCGATGGAGTAGCCGCCGATGGAGACAGCCAGCTTGACCAGGTCTGTGGCGTAGCAAAACCCGTTCTTGGGGGCAACGAATTCTTTAGCGCCTTTGGGCGGGTCTCCCCTTAGCGCCAGGACGTTATCGATACCATGTTCTTTATAGTCGCCCAGAATCTTAGCCAGTTCGTCCATGCTCTGGTCGACACAGGTGAGGTGGGGCATAGCGGTAAGGGGGGTCTCTCGCTTCAGGCGCAGTATTATGTGCCGGGTGTTCTTCATGGCGCCGCCGCCGGCGCCGTAGGTCACCGAAACAAAGGTGGGCTTAAAAGACTTCAGCTGGGCGACGGTCTGGAATAGTTTCGCCTCCGCGGTTTCATCTTTGGGGGGGAAGAATTCAAAAGATAGGCTACTGCCGTGTTTTTTTATGAGCTCGCCTATTTTCATCTTTTAACCCCTAGGCTTTCCGGGGACAGAGGTAAATTATTCTCTTTCAGCTCAAAAAGGGCAAGAAGGCGCCGCCTGACAGTGCTCATGCTGACATTTTAGCGGCGCGGTGATGGCAAAGTCATAAAATGAAAAGGGAAAAACTTACAAAATTATGACATTAGTCGCTTTTGGCTTGACTTTAAGACTGGCCGCCTTCTCCTTTATCCTCGTAGAGTCCCCACCGCTTGAACAGCGTCTGGTACATCGGGGGGTGGGGGAAATCGGGGAGCATGTACATGTTGGCGCGGGCATAGGAGAAGAATTCCCTCATTTCTCCCTCTTCGAATTCCCTGACTCCCTCCACCAGCTTGCCCATTTTATCCCCGGGCACGGAGAGAACGACCTCGTCTTCTGCAGCCAGGGCGCGGTGGTAATCGCCGATATCGGGCAAGGTGACCATGAGCTGGCCGCTGGACATCACCGGCACAATCTGGTAGGCGCAGGCCGGGGGGAAGAAGTGGGAGTTAACCTTAGCTTCCTCGTTTTTAAAGTGGGTCGGCATCAGCATACCCCTTAGCTGGGCGGGGTTGGAATAGATAAGGACCACGTCGGGCTCGAAGTTGGCCGTCGGCAAAGGGGCGGAGACGATACCGATGTACTTGTCCCTCTCAAAGGTGGGGAAAGAGACGAACTGCTGGAATTCAGGGTCATCCGGTTTGTCCACCAGCCCGTAGGCGATGAGGGCGGCGAAGCACCAGCTGTCTTCCTTGAGCATGGCTATCGTCTCTTTCTGGCGGCGGGACATGGCGAAAGCCTGGCACTGGGCGATGTGGATGCCGCGGTCTTTCTTCGGCCTGATAGCACCGGAGGGTATATCCGATTCTTTTTCCAGCATTTTTACGGCTATGGGAGAGGTTCTCAACGGCAGTAGTCTCTCCAGCTCCTGTCCGTAGCGGTTGAAATCACTTGAATTCGTCATCTAATCTAATCCTCCTAGAGTGGCTATCCCGGCGGCGGGTAAAGCATTATTCGTAAACAACCTCAACTTCTTCCGGTTCCAGCATGCTTTCCAGCTCGTCCTGGAAGAAGAACTTTTCCTCGCCGAAGGCCGGTTTCAGGTCGGTGTACCAGGTGGCCTTTTCGTCGTACTCGGCGAAGAAGGGGCGGGCTACCCAATCCGGGTTCCGGCCCTGAATCATCCTGAGCGTCATTACCTTGGTGCCTCCTACCTCGGTTACCCCCAGAATCTGCACCTTCCCGGGGAGGCAGGACATACTCGGCCCGCGCACGGTGCGGCATATGCCGCTCACCGATTGGTAAGCCTGCCTGAAAATCTGCCAGGTTTCCACCAGGGGGACCGAGAAATAGTGCTGCGCCCCCGTGTTCCGCGCCACGAAAACATAGTAGGGGATGCAATTGAGCGAGACCTGCCTCTTCCACATCTCTGCCCAGACTTCCGAGGAATCGTTTATGTGCCTCAGTAAGGGAGACTGGGTCCTTATTACCGCCCCCGTCTCCAGGATTCGGCTAATCGCCTTCTTAACGGTATCCCCCTCAAGCTCGACGGGGTGATTGAAGTTAGCCATAAAGGCCAGGTGCTTTCCGGCACGCTTCACTTTCTCGAACAAGCGCAGTAAATCGTCGGCGTCATTGTCGGTTAAAAACCGGTAGGGCCAGTAAGACAGCGCCTTGCTGCCTATCCTGATGGTGCGCAGGCTGGGGGGCCCCGATTCGAGCAGGGGCTCGATGTAAGAAGCCAGAATCTCCGTCTTCACTACCAGGGGGTCGCCGCCGGTGAATAATACGTCGGTGACCTCGGGGTGCTCGTCCAGGTATTGCAGGAGCAGTCCCGCCTCCTTGGAGGCGAACTTGAGCGCGGTCATGCCGGCAAACTGCGGCCAGCGGAAACAGAAGGTGCAGTAGGCGTGGCAGGTCTGTCCCTGGCTGGGGAAAAAGAGGGCGGTCTCGCGGTATTTATGCTGCATGCCGTAGAGCTTTTCCGCCTGCAGTACCGGCACGTTGTGTTCCATCTGCCCGGCGGGATTGGGGTTCAATTGAAGCCTTATTTTATCGGCTTCCTTTTTAATCTCTGATTTACCGGCGCCGTTTTTAAACAGGGCCTCCATTTTCTTATAGTGCTCCGGTATGAGCATTTCCTTTTGCGGGAACGTGCCGATGAACATCGGGTCATCGGGGACTTTAGACCAGTCGATTAGTTCATCGACCACGTAGTTGTTTGTTTTAAAGGGCAACACCGAGGATACTATTTCAATCGCCTGGACCTGTTCATCGGAAAGCTGTTTTATCTGGGGAATGGTTTTGAAATTCTGGGTAACGTAGGCTTTGTACTCCATAATCGCCTCCCCGTCACTTATTGTTGACCTGCTCTGACATTATAACACGATATACTGCTCGTGGGGAACACATGGTTTACCGCCCGCACCTGTATGCTATAATTGGCGGTGAAGCGCCATGATATTTTTGGATATCGACGATACGCTGGTAACCCATACCGGAGCGCTGGATTCGGCGGCCATTGAGTTTGGGATAAGGTTCAAAGACAGGCTGCCTCATTACCAAGACTTCCTCTCGGCCTGGAGTCAGAGCTTTCAGCGGCACATGCAACCCTTTCGTGAAGGCAAAATCTCCTTAGAAGAGCAACGTCGGCGCCGGATGCGGGAGATATTCCAGTCTGATTTGACGGACGGCTCCGCCGACGAGTTGTTCTCACATTATCTGGAGCTTTATGAAAACAACTGCAAACTGTTTGATGATGTCCTGCCTTTTCTGGATTCTCACCCCGGGGAAAAGTTCGGCATAATCGCAAACTGGCGCACCAAACCGCAGGTCCGCAAACTGGAAAAGACAGGCATCCTGAAGTATTTCTCCTCCATCGTGACCGAGGAGATGGCCGGCGCCCCAAAACCGGGTAAGAGAATCTTTGAATACGCCCTCCGGGTGTCGGGTTGTAGCCCGGAAGACGCCGTCTACATCGGCGACAATCTGCAGAATGACGCCAAGGCTTCTGGTGAGGCTGGATTCAGGGGCGTCTGGTTGAACAGAAATAATTTAAAGTGTGAAGAAAACATAGAATCAATCCCCCGTTTAACCGAATTCAGGTTATTGCCAAACCGGGGTGGTTATAGTAACATCGGCTAGTCGGGCTGACTGGCGAAAGACTTTTTTAAAGGAAGGAGCACTAGAATGGGAAAGGAAATTTCTATCTACAACCTGGCCGACGGCGTCACTGACGAGCAGTACCAGGAGTACGTTAAAAAGGTAAAGGGCCCCTTCCTGGAGAGCCTGCCCTCGGTCAGGAAGTTCGAGCTGGTCAGGATAAAGGGGGCGGTGACCGGGGATTCTCCCTATACCTATGTCGGCATCCTGCACGTGGACAACCTGGATGAGTTCTACCAGAAGGGCACCACCACGCCGCAGTTCCAGGACTTTATGAAGGAAGTGCTGCCCATGATTAAGCAGGAAGGCTACCATATGATGTATGGGGAGGAGGTCTATTAATCTTAAAGGGGCAATAATTAACAGGAGGAGCCATCATGAACCTAGAACACCTATTGACCGATGAAGACCGCCAGATCCGGGAGACGGTAAGGGACTTTACCAAGAAGGAGATAATCCCCAATACCAAGAATCTGGAAGCAGACTATAGCCAGGTGGAAAAAGTCCATCAGAAGCTTGTCGACCTGGGGATTCAGGCGCTGGGATACCCGGCCGATTACGGCGGGGGAGACGGCACCAATACCGCCCTGGGCATTATCTGCGAGGAGCTGGCCAAGGGCGACGGCGGCATAAGCCTATCGGCGGGTATCAATTGGGGCATTATTCTTAAACCGGCCATAGTGGTCAAAAACAAGACGGTTATGGACAGGTTCGTTCCCAGTTTTTGCGGCGGCAAGTTGGCCTATGCCTGCCTTTCCATGACCGATGAGGCTGGCGGGGCGGATTCCGAGAACCCTCTGCTGGCGGGGGCCGGGATTAAGACCACCGCCAGGCTTGAGGGCGATGAATACGTCATCAACGGCAGTAAAGCCTGGCCGACTCACGGCGGGATTGCCGAATGCTACTTGACTATCTGCACCACCGACCCCAAAGCCGGAGACGAAGGCGTTGCCCTGATTTACGTTCCCAAGGATGCCCCGGGGCTTTCCTTTGGCAAGCCGGAGAAGAAGATGCTGTTCAAGACATCGGTAAATAGCGCTGTACATTACGATAACGTCAGGGTGCCCAAGGAATATCGGCTTGCCGGTCCCGGTATGGATGCTAATTTTTACCATTTCCTTGAATCGGGAACCGGGTGGCATTCGGCGACGATGTCTCTGGGTATCGCCGAGCGCGCTTTTGAGATAGTCCTGGATTATACCGGGACTCGCCAGGGCGGATTCAAGCCGGTGAGGCAGCACAGCATGGCCGCCGGTATTTTAGCCGATATGGCCATCGGCCTGGATATGATGAGGGCCAGCATCTATAACCTGAGTTGCATGATGGACCACCTCGACGTATACGGCTCGCCCTGGTCGCCGACGTTTATCTCCAAGGCGGCCGCCACCAGAGTCTTTGCTTCGGACATGGCGGTGGCCATAGTTAACAAGGGCGCCGAGCTACTGGGCTCTATGGCGATTTCAGAGGACTTCCCTTATGAGAAGTGCCTGAGGGATGCCAAGGTAACTCAGCTCTGGCTGGGCGGGCAGCAAATCTGCCGCTACCGCGTGGCCAGGGGTTATTACGACCTGAAAAACTGGGCTTGAAGTGGTCATTTGAGACCAAAATTATAAATTAAAAGGAGGAAACAAATGTTAGACCAGAGCAGTCAGTGGTACAAGCTGCAGTACCCGGAGTGCTTCGTTGATGAAGAGGCACGGATGGTACAGAAGACTTTTGCCGATTTTGCCGACAAGGAGATTATGCCGGTCCGGGACAAGATTGACGATGATTTGACCCATGAGGAGATAATTACCCCCATCCTGAAGAAGATACAGGTCGGCCTCGGTGGCCAGAAAGCGATGATACCGGAGGAGTACGGCGGCCTGGGGGCGGGTTCCATACTTACCGCCGCCCTTAAGCAGGAGCAGTTAGGACGTGCCGACTACGGCATAAGTATGCACTGCGCCTGCACCGACTGGGTGTGGACACCGGTTTTCATTGCCCATATGGCGCCCCTGCCTCAAGAGGCGAAGGCATGGGCAAAGGCGGTGTTTACTGAATTTGCCCCCAAGTTCACCGGCAGTGAGCTGGCCGTTGGCTGTTTTAACATGAGTGAAACTGAGTCGGCCACTGATGTTGAGAATCCACTGAATGAGGGCAGGACGATAGGAGTGAGGGCCAAGCTCGAAGGCAACGAATGGGTAATCAACGGGAGTAAGTTCTGGGCATCTAATAGCGGCATAGCTGACCTCAACTGCGTGGTCTGCAACATGGACCCCAAGCAGGGGATAGACGCCTTTGCCTTGATTTATGTCCCCGAGCCCTGGCCGGGGGTCTCTCACGGCAAGTTCGAGGTCAAATGCGGCATGCAGGGTGACCGCAATACCTCTACCTATTTTGACAATGTCCGCGTGCCCAAGGAGTGGGGACTGCAGGGACCTTTAGCCTGGGCTATCTATAAGAATACACTGGCTGGCCCCATGGCTATGAACTCGGGGCATGCCACCGGTATCCTGCAAGGGGCTTTCGATGTCCTCCTTGACTATACCGGAGAGAGGGTGGCGGGGGGTAAGCCAATCAGGCAGCACCTCCACGCGGCCATGATATTGGGCGAGATGGCCTCGGTAATAACGGTGAGCAGGTCCGCTTTTCTGGAGCTGGCCCATCAGTTTGACCATCAGGAGATCTATGGTGCCTGGGACTCGGTTAGTATGCTGGCTAAAGGGCACGCCGTGCATGTCTTTATCACCACCAAACTGCCAGAGCTTATCCTGAAGGGCATAGAGCTGATGGGTTCCTACGGTTACGTTAGGGAAAACCACTACGAGAAGTATTACCGTGACTCTGTGGAAGCGAAGCTGGTTTTGGGTGGTGCGCATTACGGTTACTTTCTCACCTGCAAGCAGTTCTATGACCTGGACTTCTCCGCCTTCGGCCCGGGAAAGCTGCCCCAGCCGGCTTAAATTAAAAGCAAGCTATTAGCAAATGTGAGCGCCTCAAGGTCGCTTTCTGGCGGTCTGTGCAATCCTCTCCACTTTAATAACAGCCTATTGGCAAATTGGGAGGAAATTTTAGAGAGGGGCTTTAAAAGCCCCTCTTCTTGTTTTAGGTATCTTTTCCCACCCGCCGCCCTATAGGCGTCTGCGGCTATTTCCCCTTCCTTTAGCAAAGGAGGGGGACCGGGGGTGGATTTAAAAGTCCCTCTTAAATCTCCCTTTACGAAAGGGAGAGGCAGTGTACTGAGGGGGCGGGGCAACAGAGTCCCAGAGGTGAATACGGGGTCCCCGCAAAAACAAAGTTTTTGTGGGGTAAAAACCTATGAGGGTGGGCTGGGTGGGAAGCAAGACCTGGGGGGATAAGGTAGGTTAAGATAACTTGACTTTCAAAACGGCTTTTTGTATGCTATCAGCTAGACATCGGCGATAAAAGCCTTCTGGTGGTTAGAGCGGGGTGGAACCACCCGTTCCCATCCCGAACACGGAAGTGAAACGCCCCAGCGCAGACGATACTGAGGGGGCAACCCTTTGTGGAAAATATGCCACTGCCAGGAGGCTTTTGACCTTTGACTTTTGACTTTGCCTGATTCATAGATTTATAATATTAGCTAGGAGCAAGTATTAGAAGATGGCCAGCCGATTTGAGAAATTCTCAGAGCGAGCCCGCAGGGTGCTCACCCTGGCTCAAGAAGAGGCGAAGCACTTCAACCACAACTACATCGGCACCGAGCATATCCTGCTCGGCCTGGTGAGGGAAGAAGAAGGCGTAGGCGCCAAGGTGCTGGCCAACCTCGGGGTAAGCTTGAGCAAGGCCCGCTCGGCCGTAGAATTCATCATCGGCCGCGGCGAAAAGCCGGCCACCGGTGAAATCGGGCTCACCCCCAGGGCCAAGAGGGTCATCGAGCTGGCCATAGACGAAGCGCGCCACCTCGGCCATAACTACATCGGCACCGAACACCTCCTCCTCGGCTTACTGCGTGAGGGAGAGGGAGAAGCCGCCGAGGGCAGGGGCATCGCCGCCGACGTTTTAGACAGCTTTGGCATCACCCTGGAGCAGGCGCGCAACGAGACCAACCGCGTCCTCGGCGAAGGTGTCGCCAGAGCCAGACCCGCCCGCTCTACCAGCCGCACCCCGGTCCTGGACCAGCTGGGCATTGACCTCACCGCCGCCGCCCAGGCCGGCAAGCTCGACCCCGTCATCGGAAGGGTCAAGGAGATTGAGCGGGTAATTCAGATACTCAGCCGCCGCACCAAGAACAACCCGGCCCTCATCGGCGAGCCTGGAGTGGGCAAGACAGCCATCGTTGAGGGCTTAGCCCACCGCATCATCGCCGGCGATGTCCCCGAGACTCTGGAGAGGAAAAGGATAATCACCCTGGATATGGGGGCGGTGGTGGCCGGGACAAAGTACCGCGGCGAGTTTGAAGAACGTTTAAAGAAGGTCATTGACGAGATAAAAACAGCCGGTAACTGCGTGCTCTTTATCGACGAGTTCCACACCATGGTGGGGGCTGGGGCCGCCGAGGGGGCGGTTGATGCCGCCAATATCCTCAAGCCTTCGCTATCGCGGGGGGAACTGCAGTGCATCGGCGCCACCACCTTAGACGATTACCGCAAGTATATCGAGAGAGACGCCGCCCTGGAGCGCCGCTTCCAGCCGATTCTGGTTGAAGAGCCTTCGGTGGACGAAACCCTGGAGATACTGCGCGGGATTAAGGAGCGCTACGAGGAGCACCACCAGCTGGTAATCAGCGAAGAAGCACTGGGCGCCGCCTCCACCCTATCAGCCCGCTATATCCCCGACCGCTTCCTGCCCGATAAGGCTATCGACCTCATCGACGAGGCGTCGTCGAGGGTAAGAATCAGGCACCGCACTATCCCCATTACCTTGAAGGAAGCCAGGAGGGCCGAGGACAACGTGCGCAAGGATAAAGAGGCCGCCCTGGCTACCCAGCAGTATGAGTATGCCGCCGAACTTCGCCAGCGCGAGCTCCAGATTGAAGAGAAGATAAAGAAGATGGAGGAGGAGTGGCAGGCGGAGCAGGGAGAGGAGAACCCGACGGTTACCGAAGAAGACATCGCCGAGGTAGTCAGCATGTGGACCGGCATTCCGGTGGTGCAGCTTGCCTCTGACGAGACCAGCCGCCTGCTCCAGATGGAGGAAGCGCTGCATAAGCGCATTATCGGCCAGGACGAGGCGATTAACGTCATCGCCAAGGCGGTAAGAAGGGCCCGGGCCGGAATAAAAGACCCCCGCCACCCCATAGGCAACTTCATCTTCTTAGGTCCCACCGGCGTCGGTAAGACCGAGCTGGTCAGAGCCCTGGCCGAGTTCATGTTCGGCAGCGAGGACACCCTCATCAGGCTTGACATGTCCGAGTTCATGGAGAAGCACACCGTATCCCGACTGGTGGGAGCGCCCCCGGGGTACATTGGCTTTGAGGAAGGCGGGCAGCTAACCGAGGCGGTGAGGCGCAAATCATACTGCGCCATACTCTTAGACGAGATTGAAAAGGCCCACCCCGATGTCTTTAATATCCTTTTGCAGATATTTGATGACGGCCATCTGACCGACGCCAAGGGCCGGCGGGTTGACTTCCGCAACAGCATTATCGTCATGACCAGCAATATCGGCGCCGAGCTTATCCGCAAGGGAAGCACCATCGGTTTTACCTCGCGCAGTGATGAAGCCAAGTCCAAGCAGATGGACTACGAGAAAATGAAAGAGAAGCTGCTTGACGAGCTGAAGAAGTCCTTCCGCCCCGAGTTCCTAAACCGCATTGACGGGGTGGTGGTATTCCACGCCCTGACCAAGGAGCACATCCGCAAGATAGTCGACCTGATGCTGGCCCAGGTCTCCCAGCAGTTGGAGGAGAAGGGGATAAAGCTGGAGGTAACCGATGCCGCTAAAGATTTCCTGGGAGAAAAGGGCTACGACGAGGTCTTCGGGGCTCGTCCTTTGCGGCGGGTAATCCAGGATATGGTTGAAGATAGACTCTCGGAGAGCCTGCTCCGCGGCGAATTTCGCTCCGAAGATACGGCTGTAGTCGACCTTGAGGGTGGTGAGATTGTAGTCCATCCCGCCGCCGTGGAGGCGTTAGCAGGAGACGATAAACCGTAATTTACCATGGCTAACAGGTTAGCTTCTTGTATATAAAAGGGCGGGAAAACAGATGAATTCTAGAGCCGCCCTTTTAGTTCGCCCAAATTGGCAGTGAGCTTAAAGATATGGCAATAGATTGGACCTGGGCAGAAGCGTTTAAAATCGGCGGCACCGGCTTTGGCCTTGTCTTCGCCGTGTTAATCATCCTGGCCCTAGCCATATGGCTGGTGGGTTTCATAGTGGCTAAAACCAGTGCCGGTAAGGCTGAAGAGGAGAAGAAGAAAGGAGAATAGAAATTGGCACAGGAGAACGTGGAGTTCCCCATAACGGGGAAGATAACCAGCGTGAATGTTAAAACGGGAGACGCCGTCAGCGAAGGGGATATAATCTGTCTATTAGAATCAATGAAGATGGAGAATCCGATACTGGCTCCAGTCGGCGGCAAGGTTACCAAGATAGAGCTTGCCGTGGGACAGGTGGTTGAGGTCGGTGATGTAGTAGCTATCATAGAATACTGAAAGGAATAGATTGTCAGGATTCTTTGAGATTGGTTTTCTAAACCTCACCTGGGGCTCCATAGTAATGCTTATTATCGGTGGGGTGCTTCTATATCTGGGCATCGCCAAGAAGATGGAACCCCTCCTGCTGGTGCCCATTGGTTTTGGCATCATCCTGGTCAACCTGCCCCTGGGCGGACTGATGGAATACCTCGGCGGCGAGCCCACCGGCGTGGTCTCCCGAATATTTGAATACGGGATTGCCTGGGAGATAATACCCGTATTTATCTTTCTGGGTCTGGGGGCAATGACCGACTTCGGGCCGCCGATTGCCAACCCCAAGACCCTAATCCTCGGCGCCGGCGCCCAGTTCGGCGTTTACTTTGCCTTCTTTATCGCCCTGCTCTTGGGCAGCGCCTTCCCCGATGTGCTCCACATCGGCATTGAGGAAGCCTGCTCCATCGGCATCATCGGCGGCGCCGACGGGCCGACGACTATCTATCTGACCAACAAGCTGGCTCCCCATTTCATCGGGGCGACGGCCGTGGCCGCCTATACCTATATGGCGCTGGTGCCCATTATCCAGCCGCCGGTGATAAAGCTGCTCACCACCAAGACCGAGCGGGCGATATACATGAAGCCGCAGTTGAGGGCGGTATCCAAGCGGGAGAAAATCATCTTCCCGATAATCGGCGCCGTTGTCATCATCCTGCTGGTGCCCAAAGCGGCCCCGCTTATCGGCATGTTCATGCTGGGCAACCTGTTAAAGGAGTGCGGGGTTACCGACCGGCTGGCCGACACCGCCGCCAATGCCTTTATGAATGTGCTTACCATTCTCCTCGGCCTGTGCGTCGGCTGTTTTATGAGCGCCGAGAGTTTCCTCAACGTGGAGAGCCTGCTGGTATTCGCCTTGGGCGTGGTCGCCTTTGCCTCCTCCACCGCCTTCGGGGTGAGTCTGGCCAAGCTGATGAACCTCTTCTCCAAGGAGAAGATTAACCCCATGATTGGTGCCGCTGGCGTCTCGGCAGTGCCCATGTCGGCACGGGTGGTGCAACGTATGGGGCAGGAGGCTAACCCCAGGAACTTCCTGCTGATGCACGCCATGGGTCCTAATATTGCCGGCGTTATCGGCACCGCCACTGCCGCCGGCATATTCCTGGGCATGGTGGGCTAATAAGTCTTATTTCC